>CALVKV010000089.1 GCA_944333305.1 uncultured Bacilli bacterium | reverse complement strand
TTAATGGCTTTATTAGAAGTTAGTCATATAACTAAAAGTTATGGTAATAACAAAGTCTTAGATGATGTTACTTTTAGCATTCCTAAAGGTAAAATCGTGGGACTTTTAGGGCCTAATGGTAGTGGTAAGACAACCCTTATTAAATTAATAAATGATTTATTAAAAGAAGACTCTGGGACTATTAAAGTAGAAGGACTAGATCTTGGAGTTGAAACTAAAAAGTTAATCTCTTACTTACCTGATAAAAACTATCTAAATAATAATATGACAGTCTTAGAGTTGCTTAATTATTTTAAAGACTTTTATGAAGATTTTAGAATAGATAAAGCGAAAGAGTTAATAGGTAAGTTAGATCTTGATTTGAATCAAAAATTAAAGACAATGTCTAAAGGTACTAAAGAAAAAGTTCAACTAATCCTTGTTATGAGTAGAAAAGCAAAACTTTATATTTTAGATGAACCAATTGGGGGAATTGATCCAGCGGCAAGAGATTATATCATTAATACAATATTAACTAATTTTAGTAATGATGCTTCACTACTTATTTCAACCCATTTAATTAGTGACTTAGAAAAAGTATTAGATGAAGTAATATTCTTAAAGAATGGTAAAGTGGTAAGAAGTGGTAGTACAGATGAGATTAGAAAAGAAACTAATATGTCTATTAATGATTTATTTAGGGAGGAATTTAAATGTTAAATAAACTATTAAAATATGATTTTAAAAATCTCTATAAAACTTTACTACCAATATACTTAATTACTTTAGTTATAACCATATTAACTGTTATATTTAATAATTTAAGTGATACTTCTAATTTGTTTTCAACTTTAAATGCTCTTATGATATTAAGTTATGTTGTAATATTAATGGTATTGTTAGTAGGAACATTTTTCCTAAGTATTAGAGATTTTTATTTGGATTTTGCAACGGAAAGGGGTTATTTAATTAATACATTACCTGTTAAGAAAAGTACTATTATAACATCTAAATTTATAACTGGTGTTGTTACGATGTTATCAAGTATAGTCGTTATGTTTATATCTATTTTAATACTAGTAATTGGTAATGGAGAATGGACAAGTTTTGCTAATGGAATTGCTAACATCTTTAGAGATATTCCAAGTGATGCAGTAGTGATGTTAATACTTATGACTGTTCTTATGATAGTAGCATATATATCAGGTCTTGCCGTTTGCTATTTATCTATAGCTTTAGGACAGTTAAAAAATACTAATAAATTAGGTTATAGTTTTATTGCTTACATCATTCTTTATATCATCTATGAAATGTACTTTACATTCTCTCTTACTTTTATTGGAATGATTAGCCCTGATTTTGTAAATAGCTTAGATAATGAAATAGGAGTCATATCATCTGTTAATATTTTATTTGGTATATTAATAGGACTTGTAATTATTATTACAGCGATAATTACTCCTATAACTAATTACATTCTTAAAAATAAACTTAACCTTGAGTAGTGATTCTTATATAGTTAATCACTGCTTTTCTTTTTGCTTAATTTCTAGTATAATAAGTATGGAAAGAAGGCTCAGTATGTATTTATTTATAGAATACCCTAAATGTAGTACTTGTAAAAAAGCAAAAAAATTTTTAGATGATAATAATATTAAATATGAAGATAGAAATATCGTAACAGATAATCCTAGTAAAGAAGAATTAGAAAAATTTCTTAAACTTAGTGGTAAAGATGTAAAAAGCTTCTTTAATACTAGTGGTAATTTATATAAAGAGTTACACTTAAAGGACAAACTTCCTAATATGACTCTTGATGAAAAATTAGAATTGTTATCAACTAATGGTATGCTTGTTAAAAGACCAGTTTTAGTTGGAGAAGATATAGCTTTGACTGGCTTCAAAGAAGATTTATGGAAGGAAGTGTTACTTAATGGATGAGTTATTTAAAAAATTAAATATAATGCCTAAAGACATGAGACTATATGAAATAGCATTTTCTCATTCATCTTATGCCAATGAACATAAAGCTAAAAAAGATTATGAACGCTTAGAATTTTTAGGAGATGCTGTTTTAGATCTTGTTATGGCCGATTATCTTTATCGTAATCATAATGAAAACGAAGGTGAAATGACTAAAGTAAGAGCTAGTTATGTTTGTGAAAATGCTTTATATGAATATTCTTTAGATTTAGGTTTAAATAAATATATTAAAGTAGGTCATGGAGAGGAATTAAATGGAGGTAAATTAAAGAAAGCAATTGTCGCTGATATCTTTGAATCCCTAATGGGAGCTATTTATCTAGATCTTGGATACACTACTGTAAGAAAAGTTATTTTAAATATTATCGTTCCCTATGTTACTAATCCTGATATAACATTCTTTTCGGATTATAAATCTGCTTTGCAGGAAGCAGTTCAAACTACTAAAAAAAGTCTATATTATGAACTTATAGAGGAACAAGGTCCACCTCACGATAAAAAATTTAAAATGCAAGTTAGAGTAGATGGTATTATTTATGGAGAAGGAGTAGGAAGCAGTAAGAAAGAAGCTGAACAGTTAGCTGCTAAAAATGCTTTAGAGAAACTTGCTATATAATTATGAATACTAGGGAATTAAAAATATATAACAATCTAATAAAATCTCTTTTAAGTTTAGAGCAAGAAGACTATGAAAATAGAGAAAAAATAGTTAAGTTTATTATAGAGACTACGCTAAGTAATGGAACATTAATAAATGATCCTGAAATAAGTGAAAGACTAAGCCTTTTAATTGATAGCTCTAATATAGCTAAAGAATCTTTAAGCTTGCTTGCTACATCTACTGAACAAGGTTATGAAGAAGAAGATGCTACTAATTTAGGCAGCAACTACAGTAGTTCTCTTTTAATAGGTAATTTATATATTGCTCATGATAAATACCTTAGTTTGCTCGGAAATTATAGACTTTATAAACAAGAAAATTATCATGTAAAGTACTTAGTAGATAATAAAATAGAATCTTTAAGTATTGCTGAAGAAATAAAAGAAAACAATAATTTATTAATTAAAATATTTAATTTGAAAAGATAAGAAAAATAGTGTATAATTAGTAAAGTTTTGTTTCTATATTTAAAGAAAGGAGAATTTATGAGTAAAATTAAAATATTTAGTCTAGGTGGACTAAATGAAAACGGTAAAAACATGTATGTTGTAGAAGTTGATAAAAATATATATGTATTTGATGCCGGAAGCAAATTTGATAATGAAAAAAATCTTGGAATAGATTATATTATTCCTAACTTTGATTATTTAATAAAAAATAGAAAGAGAATAAAAGGAATATTTTTAAGTCATGGTCATGAAGGAAATATGGGAGCAGTTCCTGATATTTTAAAGCAAATTCCCGAAGTTAATATATATGGTGCTAAACTAACTTTAGAAATATTAAAACAGGACCTAACAGATATTGAAATTAAAAAAAGTCACTTAATAGAGATTAAACCCCATCATAAAATAGAATTTGGTAAAGAAAGCATTTTTCCAATCTCTATGACTCATTCCATACCTGATGCTTTATGTTATGTTTTATATACTAAAGATGGTGCAATAGTTTATACAGGAGACTTTACTTTTGATCATACTGAAACAGGCCTATATAAAACAGATATAGGTAAACTTGCTTACGTTGGTAAACAAGGAGTACTTTGCCTTTTGGCAGAATCAATGTATGCTGAACGTGAAGGCTATACTAGTCCTAATAATAGAGTAAGTGATTTTATTAGAAATGTTTTAGCAAGGAATAAAGGAAGAATAATTGCAACTGTTTTTCCAGCTCATTTTTATAGAATTCAAGAAATATTTGATGAAGTTAGTAAGACTCATAGAAAGATTGTTATTATGGGACATTCCTTACAAAATACTATTAATTATGCTATAAAAAATAATTATTTAACTATTGATAAAAGAGTAATAGGAGATTTATCAAACTTAAATGATAAAGATAGCGTAATATTAATATCTGATGAAAAAGAAAAACCTTTCGCTAACTTAGAAAGAGTAATTAAAGGCTATGATAAATATATAAAACTTAATACTAATGATACTATTTTCATAACAGAACCTGCTTATGAAGGAATAGAAAAGCGTCTTGCTACAGTTATGGATGAAATAGCAATGCTTGGTGTTAATGCGATAAGTTTATCTAGTAAAAAACATCTTTTACATCATGCTTCTCGTGAAGATTTAAGTCTTTTAATAAATATTACGCACCCTAAATATTATTTTCCAGTAAAAGGAGAATATAGAAATCAGTATGCTAATGCTGAAGTAGCTGAAAACTTAGGAATACCAAAAGATAACATAATCTTAAAGCAAAATGGTGATGTTACTTTATTTATTAAAGGTAATCTTGTACCTACAAATGAACATATAGGAACAGATGAAATTCTAATAGATGGTAAAAGTAATGACGATATAGGTGACTTAGTCTTAAAAGATAGAGAGATGCTAGGCGAAAATGGTATTGTTATTATCAGTTGTACTTTAGATAAAGAGACTAAAAAAATATTAGCAGGACCAGAAGTATTAACAAGAGGCTTCATCTATGTTAAAGATAATTTAGATCTAGTAGATGAAATTAAAAATATGTCTTTAGAAATAATTGAAAAAAATATTAGTGAAGGAAGCAAGAGAGTAGACTATTCAACAATTAAAAACGAAGTAAGAGATGTTTTAGGTAAATATTTTTATAAAACTATGGAAACAAAACCAATGATTATAACAGTTATACAAGAAGTATAAAGGTATAAATTTTACAAATTGGCTCTAATTTTAGAGTCAATTTTTTATTTTCAAGGGTTGAATTTACAAAATTAAGTAAAAATATTTTTCAAATTTACAAACTCCTCTTTTTGCAATAATTATTTACTTATGTTAGAGTTAAAACAATTATTTAATAAAAGGAGGTAAATTATTATTAACGATTTAATAAATAAAGAAGATATAAAAATAGAAAATATGATATATGAGGTTAGAGGCAAACAAGTGATGTTAGATAGAGATTTGGCTAGGTTTTATCATACTGAAACAAGAGTAATTATTCAAAAGGTTAAAAGAAATAAAGACAGATTTCCTGAAAATTTTTGCTTTCAAATGACAGAATTTGAGTTTGCAAATTGGAAATCACAAATTGTGATTTCCAATTCTGATAAAATGGGCCTTAGAAGAGCTCCTTATGTGTTTACAGAACAAGGGATAGCAATGCTATCTGCAATTATAAATACATTAGTTGCTATAAATGTAAGTATCAGAATAATGGATGCTTTTGTAGCGATGAGAAAATATATCTCAACTAATTTAATTGAACAAAAATATAT
>CALVKV010000088.1 GCA_944333305.1 uncultured Bacilli bacterium | reverse complement strand
CCTAAAGGAATACCGGGAATTTTTAGTATTCTTTCTTTTTCATTATAGTCATAGGTCTTACTATCCTGTCCTACTGTGACTATATATACTGTATGGCCTTTCTGTTCAAGAGCTTTCTTTAGTGTTTCAACACTTGTTATTACTCCATTAACAGATGGTACATAAGAATCTGTAAATAGACCTATTCTCATAAAGTTTCCTCCTTTAGTAATATTTTATTTTTCAGGGATATTTTTTAGTCCTGGTAATTCTTTTCCTTCTAAATATTCTAGGGTTGCTCCTCCACCTGTTGAGATATGATATAGTTTATCTGTTACGTTACAAGATGAAGCTGCTGCAACTATATCTCCTCCACCAAGTACTGTTTTAGCATTAATTTCAGTTAAGTATGTTAAAACATCATTTGTTCCTTTTACATAATTTTTAAATTCATAAACACCAAGTGGTCCGTTCCACATAATTGTTTTAGCATTACTTAAATTATTTTTAAAGATATTAACAGTATTAGGACCAATATCTAAGCCCATTTCACTATCAGTTAGTTCTGTTATATCTTTAACAGTTCCTTCAGTATCTTCATACTTGTCATTACAAACTACATCTACTGGTAATATTATTTTATCTTCATTTTCTTTTAATATTTTTTTACAGAAATCAAGGGCTTCTTCATCTAATAGAGAGTTACCAATATTATAACCTTCTGCTTTTAAGAAAGTAAAAGCCATACCTCCTCCAATTAGAATCTTATCACATTTAGGAAGTAAATTCTCAATTAGTCCGATCTTATCACTTACTTTAGCTCCTCCTAATATTATCATAAACGGGCTATCAGGATTAAAAAGATAAGATAAAGCATTTAGTTCTTTTTCTACTAGTAGTCCAACACAACTAGGTAAGTAAGTACTTATACCAACATTAGAAGCATGAGCACGATGTAGAGTACCAAAAGCATCGTTAATGAAAATATCTCCTAAACTTGCCCAGTATTTAGCAAGTTCCATATCACAACCGCTTTCTTTTTTACCATCTAAGTCTTCATAACGAGTATTTTGCATTAGAATAATATCTCCATCTTTCATATTAGAGACAGCTTGTTCTAACTCTTCTCCTCTTGTAGATTTTACAAAGGTTATATTTTTATCTAGTAGTTCGCTAAGTCTTGTAGCAACAACACTAAGGTCATTCTTTGTTTTATCTTCTTCTGTTTTTACACGTCCTAAGTGAGACATTAAAATTATTTTAGCATTATGTTCTAGGCAATATTTAATAGTAGGTAAACTCTTTACTATTCTTGTATCATCTTTAATAACTCCTTCTTTAACAGGAACATTAAAATCACATCTAATTATTACTTTTTTATTTTCAATATCAAAATCTTTTACTGTTTTCTTCATATAGATATTTCCTCCTAATATTATTGTAGTATTTTTCTTATATTTTTTCAATATAGTCTTCTCTAACATTTTTGTAAGGTAAAAGAAAAAAGAGTCTTAGCTCTTATTTTAATTTGTTTCCTGCAGTTATTTCATCTTGTATATTCATTGTTTTACCAATTGCATATTTTCTATTTTTATTATCCCAAATTCGTTTACCATTTTCATAATGATAATCAGGCAATTCTAATAATCCGTCTTGTGTTAAATAATCAATACTACTCAATGCGTAGGAATAAGGCTCCCTTTTAAAAAACTTACCATCTTTATATGAATATACAGTATTACTAAAATCAATAATTAATATATTACCATCTTTGTCATAAATTGAGTTCCAACAATGGCCTTCATTTTGTCCTCTAGATTCACAATCACCATACATTATAGATGAATTATAGCCACATAGTTTCATAATATTTTGAGCTAGTGCTGACCTTTCAACACATTGAGCAGAGTAAGTTCCCTTTAATGCACTTAATGGAAAATCTCCAGTCATTTGCATTTGGTCTATAGCACCCATATTTTCATCTATAGGTATATTATGTTTTTTATAAAATTCTTCTGCATGTTCAACTGCAAAATTATATAAAATTTCATCTCTTCTATCAATGTTATCTTTTGGAAACCCAAAATATGAATCCAAATATTTCATTACATACGGCAACAAATTAGTATCATTTGGTAGATTTAGTTTTCTTAAGCAATAAGCGAAATAATATAAATAATCATTATCATATATATGATAACTATACCCTGTTGTTGCATTTAATATCTTAATTGAGGGATTGATAAATCCATTATATTCTCCATCATTAGTATATACTGATTTAGAAAAAAGGCTACCTGAAGACCCAATCTGTTTTGGAGTATTTTCAACATCTGGAAAACTATTAACTATACTATCAACAAAATTTATAATATCTCTATTAGAATTACACTTATTTAATTCATTTAAAAATGAGCTACATTTATATGATTCTGTATCAAATACTTGTTTTGAAGATTTTTGATCATCATTTTGAAGATTACTTGTTTGAGCATTTTGCTTACGATTATTAATTGATTCTAATATCATCTTTAAATCTTCATATTCTAAATTACATTCTTTTAAAAATTCTTCATTTTTTAGACTTTCATCCGCAAACTCAACAAATTGTCGCCAATCTTTATGAAGTATAAATTTTGCAACCTCTTTATTAGCTTTTATCGATGAATTCATTCCAAAATAGCAATCAGGATTTACTTCCAATAATTCCATCATAAATTGTTTATCTTCTTTTATGTTGTTTGGTACATTATTTATTTCATTTGGATCCCTGCTTACTGCATATTTAATCATTTCTTTATTATTTTGAAATTCTTCGTTCCAATATAAACTCCACGAAGTTGAATCTACTATTTTTTCAACTGATTGTGATATTTTTTCATAACCTATACTATTTAATAATTCATTTACATATTGTTTTCCCCAAGGATGGGTTTTTAAATCTTTTATTAAATAATCAATTTGTGTTTTATAAAATTTAGCTAATAAAATATTAGTATTAACATTTTTTATAAAATTATCTATCACATCTTTTAAATATAGTTTGCTAATTCTTAAATAATGTCCCCAGTCCGAATCAGAAATAGTACTAAAACTAGATATTTTTACAACCGTTTTATCAACTGTTTTAATAGCAAGCTCATTTATTAACGAAAAGAGTTGAGTTTTGTTTTTAACACTCTTTAAATCAATTTTACTTAATTGAGAATAAAATTCATCATCTATAGCACTATTTACAGAATAGTCATTTTGTTCATATTTTCCATCAATAGTTTTTAATTTTTCTCTATTCTGTTTTAAAAATTCTATAATATCTTCACTCATACAATATGCCTACTTTCTTCATTAAAATTACTTTATATGCTGTATAATAACATTTTTCTAGTTTTATAACCATATTTACCTAAAAAAGACGTGTTATTACACATCTTTACATGTTATAGGTTTGCAACGTATTTAGCTACTCTTATATATTGAGCGGTATAACTCATTTCATTATCATACCATGCTACTACTTTAACTAGTTGTTCGCCATCTACTTCACTAATTGATGTTAGTAGACTATCAACTAAACTACCATAGTGCATTCCTATTGTATCACTTGATACGATTGGATCTGTTGTATATCCTAGAGTTTCATTTGTATTATTTTTTAAGGCTTCATTTATTTCTTCAACTGTAGTATTTTTATTAAGTTTTAATACTAAATCAACAACAGAACCTGTAGTTACAGGAACTCTCATAGCTGTTCCTTCCATTTTTCCTTCTAGGTTAGGTAATACTTTACCAATAGCTGAAGCGGCTCCAGTTGAAGCAGGAACAATATTAGCAGCACTTGCTCTACCACGGCGAGCATAAATTCCTTTTTTATGAGCAACGTCTAATGTAGCTTGGTCATTTGTATAAGCATGTACTGTTGTCATATATCCTTGTTTAATACCAAAGTTATCATCTAATACTTTTAGAACAGGTGCTAGGCAGTTAGTTGTACAACTAGCAGCAGAAATAATCTTCTCGCTTCCATCTAGTATATCGTGATTAACATTATAGACGATAGTTTTAACATCACCTTTAGCAGGTGCTGATATAATAACTTTTTTAGCACCAGCATTAATATGAGCCATTGCCTTCTCATCACTTGTAAATTTACCAGTACATTCTAAAACAATATCAATATCTAAATCTTTCCAAGGTAATAGATTAGGGTCTGTTTCGGCATATACTTTAATCTTTTTATCTCCTACTACGATATTATCTTCTTCAAAAGATATTTCATCAGCTCTATATCTTCTGTGTGAAGTATCATATTTAAGTAAGTAAGCTAGTTGTTCTGCATCTGTTAAATCATTAATAGCCACTACTTCCATTTCTTCATCTTCATCTAATAATCTAAATGCTAATCTTCCTATTCTTCCAAACCCATTAATTGCAACTTTTTTCATTAATTTTCCTCCTCTTCGTCTTCTTCTGGTGAGACAAACCAACCATTTTCATTTTCCACCGCTTTCGCTGGAGAATCTTTTTCTATTCCATTATTATAGGCTAGAACCATAACAGCGATAAGAACAATGATAAATATTCCTATAAATATTAACATTGTACTCATACCAAAACCTCTATTATTCAGTTTACCCATTTTATCACCTTCTTATTAAATTATTTCAATAGCAGCAAATTTATTTATTACTTCTTGATATATTTGATACCAAGAATATACTCTGATTACATTTTTACCTGTACATCCTTGATTATATGGAGCATCAAATACCATAACTGGGATAATCTTAGAAATATCATCAACATTGCTAGCTTTATCTTCTATCATTAAATCAAGTCCTATACTTAAACATTTTTCTCTTTTATTACTTGTATTAATTACTATCTCATCATATTCAATATTATACTTATCTAGCCAAGCTTTTACATAGTAGTCTATCATACCACTGTATTGATGAGTTAAATATTGATTATCTCTTGCTGATAAGATTATGATTTTATGCCCATCTTTCCGTAGTTTATGAATAACTTCACTAGCATAAGGTCTTACAGGAATAGCAATTAATAAATCAAAAATATATTGTCGCCAAAATTCATTGTTCTCTTCACTTGTTAAATGAAATTGGTCTTCCATATAATATCCTTTAGGGTTAAAACCGCGATTTATATTTTGCTCAAGACAAAATTTTGATCCACAAGCAAAATGCCACTCTGCTACATCATTTAATACGCCATCTAAATCAACACCTATACGCATTTTAACCAATCCCTTCTTATATTATTTTAACAGAGGTTAGAGAAAAAGGAAATAGATGTTTGTAAAATTGACAGTTATTATGTGATTAATTAGTGAAAATGTCTCAAAGTTAAAGATAGAAAATTAGTGAAAATGTCTCAATATAAAAGTTAGATT
>CALVKV010000087.1 GCA_944333305.1 uncultured Bacilli bacterium | reverse complement strand
TTACATTTTCTATTATTGAAAGTTAGTAACTAATAAAATATTCTGAAATTACTAAAATTAGAAGGAGATGTAAAAGATTGAAGAAATTAGATAATATCATATATATTATAATAAAAATATTAGGAATAATAGCTATAACTATATTGTCGTATATTATAATTTTTACAACAATGAGTTTAATGAATAAAATAGATTTTTTAGAAGTATTAACTGATTTATCTATATACAAAATATTCTACTCTATTACGATAAAAATGTTTATTCCTGTAATTTTAATTGTAGTTATTATTGCTATTCCATATTTAATTATATTTATTATTTCAATCATTATATTAATAATAAAATATATCAAATTTAAAGGAGAAAAGAAAAAACAAGTTATAACAATAACAGCATTACTTATATTAACAATATGTTTTATACTCAAAGGTGTAACAATTTTCTCTTTAACTAATAATTATGAGATAAAAGTAAATTCAAAAATAAATGAAATATCAAATATTGAAGTTAGAGATTTTCTAGAAAAAGAAATAGATGGAAATAAATATGTATATGTAATTAAAATTAGCCAAGGCTTTCCGGATGATTATATTGTGCAAATACATTATAAAGATATAACTAGAAAAGTAGAAACTGCATATCTATCATTAGATTCCGATTATGGATTTATAGAAAGAAATGCAAAAGATATAACAAATGAGCTAACTATTAAAGCTATTATTTTATTTTTAGTAGGAGATTTGTTTTGTATATATTTATTAAAATATGTGTTAAATGAGTTTAAAAGAATAACGATAGTAAATGAATAAGTTAATTTATATAAAACATTAATGGATAGGAGAAAATATATATTATGAAGATAAGGATGAAAATTGAAATAGCAGTTTTTACTATTATAATTATAGTATTAATAATATTTACAATAATTCAATATTCTTCAAATGAAAAGGTAGTAACTGGAAAAGATTATTTATACGAAAGAGTTGAACAATATCTTATAAGTCAGGAAAAACCACACTATTATTTAGAAACTAAAGATTCTAAACCAAATTACAATGTAAGTGATTTTAAGGTGTTTACTGATATAGCTAAATTAGGAATTAGAGAAAGTAAAGATGAAATTTATGTGTATGTATGGGCATTAGTAGAAAGTTATTATGTTCAAGATGGAAATTTAATAAATAATGGAGGAAGTTCAATTCCATATAAATTCATATTAAAAAACGATGAAATAGTAGATTATGAAACACCAGTAGATGGATCTGATAATAAAAAATCAATGGAAAAAATATTTCCGTTAGATATGCATGAAAAATTAAACTCATCATTAGTAGATTCTAATAAAATAAGAAATGAAGTAAAAGAATATTATTCATATTTAAACATTGATGATACTTTTAATGAAATATAAATAAAAAATGATAAAACCAATATAGTAATATAATTTTCAAAATAGTAAGCTGTAGAGGGAGGAAAATGAGTAAAACAATTAGAATTATAATTAAAAAAATAATATTTATAATAAGTATGGGAATATTTTTTTATCTTTTAAGTATTAATTTTATTATGATATTAGCATATTCACGGTCAATATACTTTGGATGACGGTTTTAACCAATATTATGTAAGAACAGCTTTGTCAGATGAAGTAGGAATAAAAATACCAAATAATGCAGAAATAATTAAAGTTAAATTTAAAAGAGTATTTGATATAAGTAAATATACAGTTATATATTTAGAAAATGATGAAAAGAAAGTCATGGAAAATGGAATTGATTCCGATGAAATTCAACTAGATCAATATATGATAGAAAATGGTGAAAGCAATAATAATACGATATTATTATTAATTATCGTAATTGTAATTCTTGAAGCAATTATACCTATAATTTGTTTAAAAAAATTAATTAAAGAAATACGAAAATAAAAAATAAGTTACAATAAGTATTAAAGATAATAGGTTGGAGGAAAGGAGGTAAATGAAATTAAAAAAGAATATATTTTTATAATCATAAATTATGCAGTATTTATTGTATGTTGGACATTATTTGATAGTGGAATTGCATTAATGGATAATAATATATTGAAAATAATAGGTTTAGTAAATTTATTAATTCATACATTACTTATACTTGGTGGAGAAGGATTAATTTACTGTATTTTTGCATCAAAAAATGACCCACAATTAGTTTTTAAGGTTTTGGTAATTTCTATATTTATAAATATTTGTATAAGAATCTTTATTGGTGTGAGCTATATTATTATATACCTATCAATAAATCAAATAGTTGGAATTATAATTGGAAGAATATATCATAAAATAAAATATAAGAGATAAATTACAGTAAATATTAAAGATAATAGGACAAGTTTTGATTCAATAGTAAATATAAAAAAATGTGACTTCAATGAGAATAGTTGATTGATAACTATTCTCATTTATGATAATATGAGTATGAAAATAATAAAATATAATGACTGAATAAGGAGAGATATGAAAAGTATAAATAAACAAGAATTACATTTAATATTTCAAGAAATAAAACAGGGAAATAGCAATAAACTAGATGAATTACATAGTAAATATAATAAGTTAATATATAATATTGCTTTCTCAATATTAAAAAATCGTGAAAACAGTGAAGATATTGTTCAAATTGTTTTTATTAAATTATTTCAAATGGACAAGAATAAATTGCCAACAACAAATGAATCAACATGGCTATATTCTTTGACAAAAAATGAAACACTAAATTATTTAAGAAATAAAAAACAAGAAGTTAATTTAGACGAAATCTATTATATAACAGAAGAAGATAAAGAACTAAATAAGATAATTGATGAAGATAATTATAATAGAATTATTGCTAAATTAAATAAACAAGAAAGAGAGATAATTTCATTAAAAATATTATCAAATATGTCATTTAAAGAAATATCATCATTATTAGACATGCCAATGGGGACTGTACAGTGGAAATATTACACTTCTTTATACACTTTAAGATTATTATTGGGCAATATTTCAATGGTTATTATAGGAATGTTAATTTATATAAAAAGCAATTTGTCAAACAGAAAAATGGAACAAACCAATATAAATAATGATATAGAAATAGATAATGAAAATATTAGTGATAATAAAGAACAATCAGAAAATCAAGCAAGTTCAAGTATAGAAAGTAATACAAATTCAACTGATGATATTTTTCAAAATGAAATAATAGAAGTTCAAGAACCACAAAAAGTTGATTATGAAAATACAAATTTAAATATAGGAATTTTGAGTTTTACAGGAATATTTCTATTATTTAGTATAATTTTTGCAACTATTTTTATAAAACACCAACAAAAAGCAAAACAAAATGTGTCTAAATAATAGAAAGGATATGGTGATGAAAATGAGAAAAGGAATAAAGGTAGCATTAATTATATTAGGAGTAATTATAATATTGGTATTAATATTTTTTATGGTAGATTATAATAGAGTAAAAAATGGAGAAAAACCAATATTTTGTATAAATACTGCTAATGCCAATGATGGAGGAACAAAAGAATATTTAGGCTTAGGGTACAAAATAATTGATTTTAATAGGTTAGATGGTTACGATGAAGTGAAAATAGGTACTTGGTCTATGAAATATGAAGACTTTGAAAACGAATATAATGATTATGTATCAGATACAAAGGTAATAGTAAATGAATATAACAATATACCAAGTATTACAATAACAGGTGAAGATGCACTCATAATAAAACAAATATTAAATGAATTTACATATAATAGTGAATTATGTGACGGAATTTATAGTTACGAAATTACAATAAATGATGAAGAACATTATAAAGTAAAAAGAGATTGTATGGCAATAGAAAGAGAGAACAAACAAACAAAAATTACTAAAATTGTTCTAGAGTCTATTGAAAACATTATTGAAAATAACATAGATGAGAAGAAACAATTAGAAGAAATACCACAAGATTATCCAATGAATCAAGCAATAAAAGATGGATGTGTAGTAATGTCAAACAATGCAGTATTTAACAAAGGTATGTTGGATTCTTTTATTGACAATACAAATGTAAATAATAAAGATAGAAAATCAGACTTTATAAGATTTGTCCAATATACAATAGAGGGAGATGCAATAATTACAGATCTAGAATATAAAGCTGGTCTAGGTTATATATTAACAACTGATAATACAAGAGATGCTTTTGGAGCAGATACAAAAGTAATAAACAATAATGATATACCATTAAAATTTTATACAATAGATTTAGTTCAAAATAAAGATTTTATTGACATTGTATTACTTTTAACAGGAGAAATAGATTATGAATCTAATAAAAAAGAATATGAGCCAATAACAGTAGTAAGTTATTCGAAAGATTCTGTAACCTATGATACAGCGCCATCATTTATAGGAGAAGTAACAGAAATAAATGATAAAACAATAATAGTAAAAACAGAAGAAAAAAATTTAGGAGATGCTGTTAGTGTTAAAGTAGATAACCCAAAAGAGTATAGTATAGGAAATCAGGTTGAAGTAATTTATACAGGAACTGTACTTGATACATATCCCTGTCAAATTTATGAAATTGAAGTAAATAAGTATCAAAAATAATATGTTTAATAATATTTAATGTATGTGATTGAATTTTAATATTGGAGAATAATTTTGTTTATATTAGCCAAAATTTGATAAATACATAAATATGTGGTATAATTAAGTTTAATACAATAATGTAATGTATAAAAATAATACTAAAAATTGGAGGTATTAGAAAATGATGAAAAGAACTGGACGGAAATTTATTGTATTAGCGGTTGCAATCACAATTGCTGTTGTTACAGTGGTAGCTTTTATCTTATCTGGCAATTCGGAAGCAAAAGGTCCACACACAGAATATCAATGCGACGTTAAATCCATTAGTCTTTCAACAAAGATTGATATAGACAAAGAAGGAGAAAACTTTGTTAAAGTCAGAGGAAACTTATTTAGATTTATAACAGATCCTTTGACAATGTATGATTTAGAAGACAACAAAATTGCCTATGCAGGTGATGCTTATCACTTTATAGCACAGGACTCTCACACTATTAATGTAGGGGATACTGTAACAGTTGAAATTGTAGGATTAGTTGACTTCTTTGGTGAATCATATGAAATCTACAACGCGGATGAAGAACAAGTTGCTGAAGTATCATTTAACATGATCAATACAAAAGGAGAAATGTATGATATGGAAGGCAATATTATCGCTGACTTTTATTCAAAACTATTTTTTAACGATTTTACCGTTAGAATATACGATGATTGTGAGTTGGATGAAAAAACTGTTCTTATGATATTCTGTTCATATTACAGCGACCAAAAAGCTGACAGCAGTAAAGGTGGTAGCTCATCAGGTAAGAGTAGTAAGTGATTACTACTCTTACTACTTTTTTAGTTGAT
>CALVKV010000086.1 GCA_944333305.1 uncultured Bacilli bacterium | reverse complement strand
ATTATATAAGTCCTTAAATTACCAATATGAGCATAATGATAAACAGTAGGACCACAAGTATACATCTTAACTTCATTCTTATCTATTGGTACGAACTCTTCTACACTTCTTGTAAGAGTATTATATAACTTCATCATATCACTTCTTTCTAATTATATATTATTTTTCTATGTTATGTGTGCAAATAATTATTTATATAGTCTTTTACTTTTTTGTAAAACAATACTATTATCTTCATCAATAATTCTAAAGTATCCTTCTTTTCTTATTTTTCTATTCAAAACCAAGTCAATATCTTTATTTCTATTAGTACTTTTATTAATAATATCTTTATGATACTCTGGAATATCACAAGGCATAGGACTATCCAAAACCATTTCAATATCTTCTTTAGTAAAACTGCGTCCATAAAAAGAGATTGAATCATCTAAAGACTTATAAGATACACTATAAATTTTAGAAAAATTTTTGGGGTGTATACAAATCCAGCCACAATCAATAATAGCATGAGCTTTATCACTATCTCTATCATCAGTATAATCAATATTGTAAAGAAATCTATCTTCTAATATTTCTTTAGCCAAACTATTAAATTTCTCTTCATCAGTTATTTCTAAAAGACCATTAGAACAAAAAACTCCATTTTTACGATCAACAAAACTTCCATTAAGTTCATTTCTTAATAAACTTAATGGAAACATTCCTTTATAAATATAATTATAGCCAATAGTACTACCCCAAATATCAAAGGACAAAGCATCAAAACCTTTATCCAACTCTGAATATTCCTGTAATTTCTGCAATTTTTTCTCAATTCTCCTATATTCATCTCTTAAGCCAAATACTACTTCTCTTATTTTATAATTATCCATACTTTTTCACTTTCCTTTTAATTAATCTACATATTTATGTTGTTCACTTGTCCAAGCAGGAGTACAAGGCACACATGCCTCAAACTCTCCTTCAAAGGCATAACACTCATTTTTATCAAGTAAAATAACATCACCAATTTTAAACTCTATCTTTTCTTCCTTATCTTTAACTTCTAAAACACCACTACCAGACATTATGTAAAGTAGTTCTTTACATGCAGTATTAGTTTGATAACCTACTTTAGGACTTCTTCCATTTATCTTAATAACCGCAACATTAATATCAGTATCAGTCATAGGATAATCCATACCAGAATATCCATCCCCACTATAAAACTCTGCCTTTTCTTTACCTACATAAATCATAATAAATCTCTCCTTCGTTTTTATTTACACATATTATATCTTATAAATAATGTTTTTTCTATAATATAATAAATTAACTATTTTAATACACTCCAATGACCATTTTTATTTGCACCTTCACGTTTTATATACTTCTTATCTTTTAACAAACGCAAAATACTATTAACATACGTCCTACTATAATTAGTCAATTTCATTAAAGTTTCAATGTTATAACTATTATTACTTTTAATTAATGATAAGATTTTAGTCTCCGCTTCATTTAAATCAGAATACTCATCTAAAGACAAAGCATTGTTTAATAATTCTTTATTAAGAGGTATAGTTACAATAATAGTATGTTCGCTTATATAAAAAGCATCTTTTCCATAATTTTTAACAATTAAAGGAATCCCATGTCCTGTTTGATCAATATAATCCAAATCACAAAAAATCTTTAAAAGTTTTTTATTAACAGGTTTTGATACGCCTGCAAAAAAGTCTTCCGTTGTTAATGCTGAAGGTAATCCTCCACTAGATACAACTTCAATTCTATCATCATAAATATAAACAGCAGGAGGAATCTCTTCAGACCATTTAGTATGAACACAAGCATTAAGCCATGCTTCTCTAAAAGAACTAAAATCAAAATATTTTTCTTCTATTCTTTGTATACCCCCAAGTTTTACTTTAGTTTCATTAATACTTTCCATATATTCTAAAACATTATTAACAGAAAGTAACAAACACTTACCACCATAATCAGTTCTTTTTAACATTACTGATTTATCAGTACCTGCAAAAGTAACAACTTTAATAGATAAATCATTAGAATCTGCTAGTAACTCAGCCATTAAATTATATTTGCCATCATCAGTTTTCAAACCTAAATTATCCTCAAATTTATCATTATTTATTTTAACATTATTTGAAATATATAAAGCCTTTAACATTTTAAATGTCAAATCTTGATTAGAAGCCACTTTTTTTATTATATAATCAGGTTCACCATCTTTATTTATTAATGCTTTAAGCATCTCTGGAGATAGTTGTTTATCTTCATCAAATGATCTGCTGTAATATTTACCAAAAGCTGAATATGGAACATTATCTCCTTTAGCATATACTTTAATAACTTTTTTATCTTCTATTAACTCTAATGATATATGAGGAATAATTTGAGGCTTTATACCCTCTGAAATTTTTCTTGAAACATCTCTTAATGTATTTTCATTTAAATCTTTCTGGCCAATCACATCACCATTATTTTTTACTCCAAAATACACAGTTCCCTCATTATGCTTATTTAACATAGCAGATAATGATATAACACCATCGATAAGTTCACTTGTACTTTTTTTAAATTCCATTTTTTCTGATTCAATGCCTAAATTCATGTTTCCCCTCCACTTTATAGTTCACTTTATAGTTCACTTTATAGTTCACTTTATAGTTTACTTTATTGTACACTTTATTCTCCACTTTGTCAATTGACTGCTTTATTCTGCTTTATTCAAAACAAAAGATTAGATAAAAAACCTAACCTTTTTTAATGCAATGTTACAAAAGTCAATACCTATATGTTAAATTAGTCAATATAGTCGTGTTAAATTAGTCATTATTATCATATTAAAATAGTCAGGCAGTTATCTCTTTCTTTCCATTATACCAAGCATCAACGATAATAGGAGTAACTACTTCATCTATAACTTTATCAACTCTTCTCGCTCCAAATTTTTCATAATTGCTTTCTTTAATAACTTTATCCACAATTTCTTTGGATATCTTTATCTTTAAATCTTTCTTTTTAAATCCTTCTATTAAGACATTTAATCTTTTTTCCACAATCTTGTGAATAACATCACTACTTATATCATTAAAATAATAAATCTTCCCTATTCTATTAACAAACTCAACACCTAGAAACTCTTCTATATCTATATTATTTTTACTTTCTGTAAAACCAATAGAATCTTTAGAAAAGCCTAAATTAGTAGTCATAAAAAGAAACACATTATCAAATCTAACTTTTCTGCCCCTAGAATCAGTTAATACCCCTTCATCAAGAACTTGTAAAAATAGTTTCATAACTTCACCACTTGCTTTCTCTATCTCATCTAAAAGTATAACTGAGTGAGGATGCATTCTAATTGTATCAAGAACAGTTAAATGATTATCAAAACCAACATACCCAGGAGGAGAACCAATAATTTTACTAACAGTATGTGCCTCTTTATATTCACTCATATCAAGCCTAATAAAGTTAGCATCTCCATACAAAAGGTTAGCAAATTCTTTAACTAATAAAGTTTTACCAACACCAGTTCTTCCACAGAATAAAAAAGATTCTATATGAGGCTTATCTTGAAATCCAAGTCTAACCTTCTTAACTCTATTACACAAATCAGTAATAATTTCATCTTGTCCTAAAACTATCTTTTTTAAACTTTTATCTAAGTTATTTATAATTTTTCTACTACTTTTATTAATCTCATAAACAGGTATCTTCGTCTTTAAATATATAACATCTGCAACCATCTCTTTAGTTATTTTTTTAGGCTTTCTCTTAGTCATTAAATTAAGTTCTAAGTCATTCTTCTTAGTAAGTAACTCTTTTTCTTTTTCTTTATAAGTAGAAGCTAAATCAAAGTCCTGTTTTATAATCGCTTTCTTCTTATTACTTATAACTTCCTGAAGTTCTATATTTATCTTTAAAAGTTCAGTATCATTCTTACTTTCTAATAGTGAGGCTTTAGTACAAACTTCATCTAATATATCAATAGACTTATCAGGCTGATAATATTCATAAATATAAGTATCACTAAGTTCTACTATTAAATCAATAATATCATCACTAATACTAACAAAGTGATATGCTTCATATAAAGGCTTTAGTTTTTTTAATATCTCTTTAGTCTTATTAGTACTAGGCTCTTCTATCATAATAATCTGAAATCTTCGATTTAAGGCCTTATCTTTTTCTATAAAGTTATGATATTCATAAGTAGTAGTCGCTCCAATTAACTGTATCTTACCTCTTGCTAAAGCAGGCTTTATAATGTTAGAAGCATCTATCGCTCCTTCTGCACCACCAGCTCCCACAATAGTATGAATCTCATCAATAAATACAATAATATCATCATTTTCTTCCAGTTCTTTAAGTATTTTAGAAACCCTTTCTTCAAACTCTCCTCTATATTTTGTCCCTGCCACTAAATTAGCCATAGGTAAAGAAAGAATAGTCTTACCTTTAAGAGGTTTAGGAACGTTACCTTCTACTATTCTTCTAGCCAGTTCTTCAACAATAGCAGTCTTACCAACCCCTGCTTCACCAATTAATAAAGGATTATTTTTACCTCTCCTACATAATATCTCTATTAAACTTTTAATCTCATCATCACGCCCTATAACAGGATCAACCTCATTACCAACAATCTTTTTATTAAGATTAACAGCAAAGTCCTCTACAAGCAACTTCTTGTGTAATGCTTTATTACTAACTTTAGAGTCTTTTGAAATAGAGTTATATATCTCATCTACATCTATATTAAGACCAATCAAAAGTCTAATCGCAACCCCTTCGCCTTCTTCAAGTATTGCTAGTAATAACTCATTAACACTAACTTCTACCTCACCTTTCTCTTTACTATTTAATATAGCAGTCTCTATAACTCTCTTTAACAAAGGTGTATACAAAAACCACTCATTAGATTCTTTACCTACCCCTACTATTCTAATAAGTTCCCTCTTAAATACTTCATAAGTTATATTGTACGACGCTAGTACTTTAGTTATCTCTAAATCCTTCATTGAAAGTATAGAAAGAAATAAATGCTCACTTCCAACATAAGGATGTCTTAAATTATTCATCTCTTTTTTTGCAAGTATCAAAGCTTTCTGTGCTTCTTCACTAAATCTTGAAAACATAAAATTCCTCCAATCTAATAATATTGTAAGGATTTTTACTTACTCTAATCAAGAAATAGAAGCCCCAAAAAACTGACAAAAAAAAGACCCCTAAGGGGCCAAGATTACTATATAATTAGTAATAATACTGTAAATACTATAAATGCTAATACAAGTAATGCTACTAATAGTTTCCAAATATACTTAAACCACTCTTTATAAGAAGTATTAGTATAAGAAAGCGTTAACATAAGTGGTATACTAGTAGGAGCTACTAAAGTAACAATACCATATAAGCTCTGGAATATTACAGCAATAAGTTGATAATTATTAGTATCAGTAAC
>CALVKV010000085.1 GCA_944333305.1 uncultured Bacilli bacterium | reverse complement strand
AGTATTAACATTATTAACAGCATTTAATACTCCTTTACCATTAAATCTACTCTTATCTCCATCTCTCATTTCTAAAGCTTCACGCTCTCCTGTAGAAGCTCCACTAGGTACAGCAGCCCTACCCATAACACCATTATCAAGTATTACATCTACTTCAACAGTAGGATTACCTCTTGAATCTAATATTTCTCTTCCTATAATATTTTTAATATTCATAAAATCATCCTTTCTAAACAACTATATTATAACACTGTTTCTCTATTTACTGCATTATTTTTTCTTTTAATTAATCTTTTTCCAACTCTTTCTCTACTCTCTAAAGTACTAGAATTATTATCTATAAAATTTTGAAGATTAAACCATTTAGTAGGTTTTATTAATCTACTATCTCTATCATAAAAAACAATTTGAGGAGAAAAGCCTTTACCTTTAATTGAACCATTAATTTCTATTAATTCATAACCTAATATTTGACAAGTCTTAACTAATTTGTCACAAACTTTTTGACTTCGCAAGCAATCCACTTCTCTATCTTCATCTGTAAAAGACTGAAATAGTCTAACATTTTTAATACCTAACAATGATGCCGCATACAAATCTCTCTGACATTCTGGAATAACAGCATTACTAGAATTAAAAGTATATATAAGCATCAATTCATCATTATTTTCCATTCTTTTCATTTCAATCATCCTTTCAAACTAACATAACATTTATCTCTTAAAAACTTCTTAATCTTATCAGTATCTTTTCCTTCATAATACATAATTAGCAGTTTCTTATAATCTTCCACTAAATCTCCTGGAATAGAGATAATACCTAATCCTCTTGATATCAAATGATGGTTAGCAAAAATAACAGCAGTTCTTTTATTACCATCTATAAATATCTGTCTTTTCATAACATATAATAATAATTCTATAGCAAGACTAACATCATCTAATTCACTATTTAAAAGCCCATTTAACTCTTCTACTACCCTGCTTTCTATAGGAATACTAGGCATCCAAGTAGTCCCACCTATCTTAGCAGGAGTACTTCTAACTTTACCAGCATTATAATAAAAGCCTTCAAGAACTAACTTATTAATTTGGGATAAAAAAGAAAAATTCTCTTCTGCCATAATAACATTTTCATCTAAAACAAACTCCCAAGCATGTTTTAAATTAACAACTTTCATAATATCAGTAGAAGTCATTCTATTTACTTGTCCGCTGTTTAAAATATTATTTACATTTTCATAAGTAGTAACAACACCTTCTAATATTGCCTGGTTATATATTAAATTAACCAAATTTTTTCTTGCATAATCTATATTAATATCAACATTGCTCTGTTGTGAAGTATCCACCATTCTAAAATTATCATTCATCAAAATCACCACTATATATTTTTATTAATACTTATTTAATTCTTTTACTATATCTCTAAATTCATCCCCTCTATCCTCACATTGTTTATATTGATCCCATGATGCCGATGCTGGACTAAGTAACACCGTATCTCCACTCTCTACAACACTATTGATATAGTTCATCGCCTCAACTAATTTTTCAAAAGTATTAGTCTTAATGCCAACAGTATCCCCATATTCTTTGACTCTATCACGACATTCTCCAATACCAACTATCTCTTTAACTGGACTAATAAAATCATCTAAATCATGAAAGTCCTGTCCTCTCTCTAAACCTCCAAGTATTAAGACAACATTTTTATCAAAAGCAGATAACGCTATCTGGGTACACTTAGTATTAGTCGCTTCTGTATCATTATAATAGTCTACACCCTTAACTTTATCTATAAACTCTAATCTATGTCTAACTCCTGTAAACGTTTTTAATACACTAACAATAGAATCATTATCAACTCCTACTTCTTTTGCAATCATCATTGCCCCTAAAGCATTTTCAACATTATGATTTCCCTTAAGTAAGAATTCATCACGATTCATAATAAACTCATCATAGTAATAAAGTTTATCATCAATAAAATATGCTCCATTTATTTCACGTTTAGAAGAAAAATATTTAACATTACTTTTAATATCAGCAGTTCCCTTCATTACCTCATCGTTTTCTATATTTAAAATAGCAATATCATCATCACGCTGATTAGCAAAAAGTTTAAGTTTAACTTTCTTATATAAATCATAACTACCAAAAAAATCTATATGAGCTTCCGACAAATTAGTCATCAAAGCAATATGAGGTTTAAATTTATCCATATTAGCAAGTTGTTGACAAGATACTTCCATCACAATAATGTCTCCACTCTCAAGCTTTTCTAAAAAACTACACAAAGGATAACCAATATTACCTGCTAAATGAACTCTTTTACCACTTTTCTTTATCATCTCATAAGTAAGAGTTGTAGTTGTTGTTTTACCATTAGTACCAGTGATACCAATCAAAGTAACATCAAGAGGTAATAATCTATAAGCCATCTCCGCTTCATTAATAACAGGTATTCCTAATTCTTTCGCTTTAATTACATATTTATGATCATTCCTAATACCAGGATTTTTAATAACATAATCAAAACTATCATCAAGTAAATCATCAGGATGACTATCAAAAATCATAGTAATACCAAGCCTCTCAAGTTCTAAGACTTTATCTTTATCCTGCTTATCACGACTACCACCATCATTTAAAATTATAGTATTATTATGTTTACTTAAATATTTACAAGCTTCATAACCACTACGAGCCATACCTAATATTAATATTTTCTTATCTTCAAACATAAGTCCACCTCACTAACATTATACTAAATTATCAAAATATTTAAACCCTCTAATTGAAAAGTAAGTAATATACTGATATAATTTAAGAAGAGAAAGTGTAGGTAAAATATGAAAATAATAACTTTAGATGAAATAACTTTTGACAAATTTGCAAATAGTCATAAATATCGTAATTATTATCAAACTTCTGCCTATGGTCGTACTATTAAAAATCATGGATATGATATTCACTATATTGGTATTGTAGATGACTTAGGTAATTTATTAGGAGCTTCCCTACTCTTATATAAAGAAGTGTTAATGAATTACAAAATTGCCTATGCTCCTAGAGGATTTCTATTTGACTACACTAACATCAATAACTTAAAAGAATTTACAACTAGATTAAAAAAACTATTAAGTAAACAAGGCTTTATTTCAGTCACAATTGATCCCTATCTCCCTGTTAATGTTAGAGATAAATCTGGGAAAATAATGAACATAAATAATGAAGCTAATATTGTTCTAGAAAATTTAAAAGCTACAGGTTACAACTATTTAGGTCCTAATCTTTTCTTTGAAAGTAAAAAACCTAGATTTGAAGCTATTATAATGTTAAATAATGATATAAAATATATATATCAAAACTTTGAAAAAAGAGTAAGACATAAAATTAAGAAAGCTATTAGAAGTGGAGTAGAAATATATAAAGGTAGCAAAGAAGAATTAGAAATTTTTTATGAACTAATCAAAAAAAAGTATAATAAACCTTTAAATTATTACATAGATTTCTATAACAATTTTGAAAATAATATAGATTTATACTTCGCTAAATTAAATACAGAAACATTCGTAATAACCAGTAGACTCCAATATGAAAAAGAAATAGAAATGAATAATGATTTAGCCAATAAAATTCAAAATACAACAAACACAAACACCAAAAAGAAATTAATTAACGAAAAAATGGAATCTGATAAGCTAGTAAATACTTACAAAAAAAACCTTATCTGGGCAACTAATTTATTAAAAGAAAACCCTGATGGACTAATTATTGGAACAGCTTTAAATCTTTGTTACGATAATGTTTGCTATTTAATAATAGAAGGATTCAATCAAAGTTTTAAAACCTTAAACCCAAACTATCTTATCAAATGGAAAATGATAAATGACTACAAAAATAAAAACTTTAAATACATAAATTTAAATGCTGTTAGTGGTGAATTTACAAAGATAACTAAATATAGTGGCTTAAATGAAATGAAATTAGGATTTAATTCCCTAATTACAGAATATATTGGAGAGTTTGAACTCATCATAAGTCCTCTACCATATAATTTATATAAGAATTTAAACAAAGAAAAGAAAAAATAAAAATATTCTATTGATTAGAATATTTTTTTATATCATCTTCATTAAAACAAATACTATCCATTACTTCATTAACAACATCTTCCCATTCTTGATATTGACCAATTGGAATATTGAATTCAATAGTCACAAGTTTATCTTCAAGAGTAAAGAATCTAAGATTATAATATGTATTTGCATCTGTCGCTACCAAACTAGCAAAAGTTTTATCATACCTTTGATAAACACCACTATCCAAAACAGTCATATTAACAAGGTCTGCTATTCTATTATTTAGATATTCTTCTAATCCATCATCAGTCATAGATTCATTAGTCGTACTAATAAAAATACGTTCTAAGTCATCATTACTTGAAAATACAAGTTCAGGACGATTATTATAATTATATTTCGTCTTTAAAGTTTCTTCATCCAACATAACAAAAGTATCAGGGACATTCAAAAAGAAGCTTTGATCAACCCTATAAGTTTTAAAATTAACTTCTTCTCCGTCGATTTTAAATTTCTCTTCTTCTTGTTTACCATTATTATCATTACCAGATTGATTTTCATTATTGATAGAATCTACATTATAATCATGAACTATATTAGCAAGAAGAAAAGCCACGCCTACTATAACAATAATACCTAAAACCCCTAAAATAATCTCTTTTCTTTTCATAATAAACACCATAATAAGTATATCATTTATAATAACAAACGTAAACTAGTTATCTTCATTAGATACTCTAAAAATTCTAATAAGCCCTATTAAGCTTGCTAAAAACTCAAATAAATTACTAATTGCAGAAACATAAGCACCAACAATAATATCGTATACATTACTTATAACTGCCACTAAAATTCCAATAAAATAAGTTATCTTTAAATTTCTTTGCCAAGCTCCATAAGTAAAAAGACATGCTCCCAAAATAGGTATAAAAGAATATAAATTTTCATAAGTAAAAATACCTAAGACTACAAAACTAAATTCTAAAAATATAAGAACAAAAACACTGCTAGACTTATTATTTTTCTCATCTACGCGAAAAATAAGCATCTTAATAGTTGAAATTAAAAATGCAGCCATCCCGCTATAAGCATGCAAAACTAAATACTGTAAACTATAAAATATATTTGCAATAAGCTGCAAATCTAAAAAACAAATTCGTTTTTTTTGTTGATAACTAATAACCAAAAATAGTAAAGCCAAAGCTCCAAAAATTTGTGCTAATACATTCATAAAATCTTTCCTTTCTAACAAATTATAACAAAGAACGCACAAAAAAAGAAGCCCTAAGGCTTCTCATTAAGTTTCTATTATCCTTCGATTTCAGAAACAACACCAGCACCAACAGTACGTCCACCCTCACGGATAGAGAACTTAGTACCTTTTTCAATAGCAATTGGGTGAATTAACTCAACTTCCATTGTTACA
>CALVKV010000084.1 GCA_944333305.1 uncultured Bacilli bacterium | reverse complement strand
ATACTTGTGTCTTATATTAGTGTTAAAAATCTAACTAAAATATATAAAATGGGTGAAGTTACAATTAAAGCATTAGACAATGTTTCTTTTGATATTGAAAAAGGAGAACTTACGGTTGTTTTAGGTCCTAGTGGGGCAGGTAAAACTACTATATTAAATATTCTTGGAGGAATGGATAAAGCCAGTAGTGGTAAAGTTATCATTGATAACAATGATATCGCTAGGTATAATAATAAAAAATTAACTGATTATAGACGTTATGATATTGGTTTTGTTTTTCAGTTTTATAATCTTGTAGGTAATTTAACTGCTTTAGAAAATGTATCACTTGCTAGCCAAATATGTAAACATCCAATGGATTCTAGTGAAGCTTTAAAAAGAGTAGGTCTTTTGGATAGAAAAAATCACTTTCCAGCTCAGTTAAGCGGCGGAGAACAGCAACGTGTTTCTATTGCTCGAGCTATTGCTAAAAATCCTAAACTTTTACTTTGTGATGAACCAACAGGAGCCTTAGACTCTAAAACAGGTAAAAAAATTATAGAACTATTACAAGATACTTGTCATAAAACTAAGACAACAACAATTATTATTACTCATAATGCAGTTATTGCTGATATTGCAGATAAAGTTATTAAAGTAAAAAACGGTAAAATAGAAAGTATTACTGTTAATAAGAAGCCAAAACTAGTTAAGGAGATTGATTGGTAATGTTATTCTTTAAGAATAGTTTTAGAAAAATATGGAAGTCAAAGGGGCGTTTCTTATCGTTAATACTTATTGTTATTTTAGGTACGTCTTTTTTTGCAGGAGTTAGAGAAACTGCTAGTGATATGATTAAAACGCTTGATAATTATTATGATGATACTAATCTATATGACTTTAAAATAGTTAGTACGCTTGGATTAACTAATGATGATATCAAATCTTTAGAAGAAATAGATGGTATTAGTAAAGTGGAAGGAAGCTATTCTTTTGATACTTTAATAAATGGAGAGGTTGTTAAAGTTAGTGCAATATCTAATATTAGTAAAGTAACTTTAGTTAGTGGTAGAATGCCAGATGATAATAATGAATGCCTAGGAGAGGATGGTCTTTATAAAATAGATGATTCTATTACTATAGAAGATGATACTTATTTAAAATCTAATACTTGCAAAATAGTTGGTACTATTAATAGTAGTAGTTATATTTATGAAAACAAGGGAATTTCTACTGTTGGTGATGGGAAAATTGATAGCTTGTTATATATTCCTAAGGATAATTTTAAATTAGATTACTATACGGAAATTTATATAGAAGTAAACAGTGCTAAAGAAGAGTTATCATATAGTGATGAATATAATAATATTATTAGTGATGTAAATGATAAGTTACAGGAACTTAGACCTTTAAGGGAAACAGCAAGATATGAAGAGATATTAAAAGAAGCGATGGATAAAGTAACTGA
This sequence comes from uncultured Bacilli bacterium, assembly GCA_944333305.1. Next base: position 4,128 of record CALVKV010000084.1, on the reverse strand, counting down.
AGCTGAAAATGAACTTAATAGGGTAAAACAAGAGAACGAAGCTAAGTTTAATGATGCTTTGATGGAGTTAAATTCTAATAGAATAGAGTTAGATTCTGCTTTAGAGTCTTATAATAGTAATTTGGCACGTTTGAATAGGACTAAGGAATCTACAGAAATAGAACTTAATGATGGTTTTGCAGCTTTAGACAATGCTAAGAGTGAGTTTAATAATGCTTTAAATAATGCTTCTTTAACAGTAGAGTCTTTACAACCTACACTAGATACTATAAATAGTAATATAAAGACGGTAGAAGAGGAGTTAGCAAATCTTGATGAGTCTGATAGTTTATATGAGACATTAAATGCTAATTTGGCTGAGTTAAACAATAATAAAACTAATATTGAGACATTAATTAGTACTAATAATACTTTAATAGAGCAGGAAGAAACTTTAAATGATTCTTTAGATACTTGGAATAGGGAGTATAGTAAATCTCTTAGTAGATTAAATAGTGCTAAAGAAGAAATAGATAATGGTTATGATGAATTAAATAAAGGGTATGAGGAGTATAACACTAATTATAATCTTTATCTTGAAGAAATAGCTAACTATGAAACAGAGATAAATGATGCAAAAGCAGAAATACAAAATATAGAGAAACCTGTTTGGTATTTATTAACTAGAGAAGATTTAACAGGCTATACTTCATTTTATGAAAGTGCTACTAAAGTAGATTCTATTGCTGCAGTATTTCCTATTTTCTTTATTCTAATCGCTTTTCTTATGGCTTTTAATACAATGAATAGAATGATTGAAGAAGAACGTAGTGAAATAGGGGCTTTAGTATCTATAGGTATTAGGAAATCTACTATTTGCTTTAGTTATCTTTTATATGTTTTTATAGCTTGTGTTTTAGGACTAGTTATAGGGCTTAGTATTGGTTATACATTGATACCAAGAATACTTTATACAGTATATGCAGCATCTTTTACTATACCTAGCTTATCTACTTATGCTAATCCTTATGCTTGTTTGATAATTGTATTGACAACAATCATTTTAATGAGTTTAGTAGTATTTATTACTCTTATTAAAGACTTTAGATTAGCACCTGCTACTATATTAAGACCAGAAGCTCCTAAGAGTGGTAAAAAAATATTATTAGAAAGAATTAAACCTTTTTGGAATCATTTATCTTTCTCTTGGAAGATAACACTTCGTAATTTATTTAGATACAAAAAAAGAATATTTATGACTGTTTTAGGAATTGCCGGGTGTACAGCTTTACTTTTAACAGGCTTTGGTATTAAAGATAGTCTTAGTGATTTGCTTGATATACAATATGGAGAAATAACTCATTATGATACAACATTAGTATTAAATGATGATGTTAATAAAGACGATGTTATTAATTCTTTGACTGATAACAATCTAACTGATTATATAGAAACTAATATTTCTAGTTTTACTTTTAAAGCTGATGCTAAGAATTTAGATTTTACTTTAGTAGCTTTTATGTCTGATAATAATATAAATGATTATGTTACATTAAAATCACTAGATGGAACTGACTTAACTCTTAATGATAGTGGAGTAATTATTACAGAGAAGATGGCAGAGTTATTAAATGTTAAGGTAGGGGAAAATATTAGTATTAGAAATAGTGATAATGAGTTATATATTGTTAGAGTATCTTCTATATGTGAAAACTATATAGGTAATTATCTTTATATGAATAGGGACTATTATGAAGAAATATTTAATGATAGTGATTATAATAGTTTTTTAGTTAATCTATCTGATAATGTTGATAGAGAAGAATTATCTAATAGTTTGTTAGAAACTGGTTACTTTGGTGCTATTCAATATACTACCGATAATATGGAGATGTTTAATGATATTATTGCTGGTATGAATAATATAGTTTATCTTATAATTGCCTTTTCAAGTTTTCTTGCTATAACAGTTTTATATAATTTAACAATTATTAATATAAATGAGAGAAAAAGAGAAATAGCAACTTTGAAAGTTTTAGGATTTAGAGATAAGGAAGTATCTAGTTATGTTTATAGGGAAACAATTATTTTAACTGTAGTTGGTATTATATTTGGAATATTTTTAGGCTTTTCTTTAAACACCTTTATTTTAATGATTGCTGAAACTGATGAAATATTATTTATTAAGACTATTAAACCGTTAAGTTATATTTTATCATTTATAATAATTGTCATATTTAGTATTATAGTTCAAGTAATTACATATTTTATTTTAAAGAAAATAGATATGATAGATTCATTAAAATCTGTGGAGTAGATGGTTTATTATTTGTATGAAGTTTAAAATTATGATATAACTATAGTATATAGTAAGGAATTATCATAGTTAATATTATTTTGTGGAGTGAAAAATGAAAATTGCGTTGTTTACAGAAACTTATTTGCCATATATAAATGGAGTAGTTACTCATGTTAAAGTACTTAGAGATGGTTTGATAGAAGCGGGTCATCAAGTTTTGATTGTAACTGCTGATTCTAAAACGAAGGAACATTATCTTAAAGATGGTATTCTTCATTGCCCTGCACATAGTTTAAAAAAGAAAAATCTTTATGGATATAGTGTCGCTAAGATAGATAGTAAAGTGAGGATGGATTATTTAAGAGAGTTTAATCCTGATATTTTACATATGCATCAAGAGTTCAGTATGGGTATTTTTGCTGTTCTTGCTTCTAAGCGTTTAAAAAAGCCTCTTGTTTATACATTACATACTATGTATGATAAATATAGTTTCTATCTTGCTCCTCCTGTTTTTTCTCCTTTTGTATGTATGGTGTTTCATTGGTATATTCATTTTTTGACAAGACGTGTAAGTATTATTACAAGCCCTTCTTATAAAGCTAAAGATTTTTTAAAAAAATGTAGAGTAAAAAAAGAAGTTGTTATTATTCCTAATAGTATTGATTATGAAGAATTTAATCCAGAAAGAATTTCTTCTAAAGAAATTATGAATATTAAGAAAAAGTTAGGCATTAAAAAGGGAATGACAACAGGTATATTTGTTGGTAGACTTGGTAAGGAGAAAAGTATTGATTTGCTTTTAGATTATTGGGCTAAGAATTTTAGAGATGTTGAAAATTTACGTTTAGTTATTGTTGGCGATGGTCCTTTATATGAATCTTTGGTTTTTAAGGCTAAACAGTTAGAGATTGAAGATAAGGTTGTTTTTACTGGTGCTATTCCTCATAAGGATATTTCTCCTTACTTTATAGCATGTGATTTCTTTATTACTGCTTCTGTTACGGAGATGATGTCTATTTCTATGTTAGAGGGTATGGCGTCTGGATTAGTACCAATATTACGATTTGATAAAATTAATGCAAATCAAATAGAAAATGGTGTTAATGGTTTCTTATATCATAATGATAAAGAAATGGGAGATGTTATTAGGAAGTTTGTAGATATGTCTAAAGAAGAGAAACTAAAGATGAGAAAGATGGTAAGAGAAAGTGTGAAGGATAAAGGAACTAAAGATTTAGCTAATTATATGGAGAGAGTTTATAAAGATGCTTTAAGTATAAAAAAATAAGGGAAGAATATTATCTTCTCTTATTTAGCATTTTATCATAGTATTTAAATAAATCTTCAAAGGCATTGTAGTGAACTATTTCCCTTTGTCTTAACCATAGGAGTGGTCCGATAACATCAGGATCATCAGTAAGTTCTATTAAGCTTTCATATGTTGCTCTTGCTTTTTGTTCAGCAGCCATATCTTCCATAATATCAGCTAGAGGATCTCCTGTTGTCGCAAAGTAGGCAACTGTAAATGGGACACCATTAGCATCGACAGGATATAAAGCGTTTTTATGTTCGGCATAGTGAGAAGCAAGTCCTGCTGCCTTCATTTCTTCAACAGTTGCATCCTTCAATAGTTGGTATACCATAGTAGAAATCATTTCTACGTGAGCAAGTTCTTCAGTTCCTATATCTGTAAGTAGGGCTTGTCCTTTTTGGTCTGGCATAGTATATCGTTGGTTTAAATAGCGAAGCGCAGCCGCTAATTCTCCATTACTACCTCCACATTACAAAAGGGACATTTATATAAATTAAGACTTAAATTACTAAATTTAATGAAAAAAGCTATTTAAAAT
>CALVKV010000083.1 GCA_944333305.1 uncultured Bacilli bacterium | reverse complement strand
CCTACATAAGTAATACCATATAAAAGATTAGTACCTATTAAGTTTTCTATAATATCTTTAGGAATTGTACCTACTAAAATAATTAATATTAAAAGAAATACTGTTACTAAAAACTCTATTATCTCTTTAAAACTCATACTTTCAAATAGACAAACTATCTTTTTCATTAAAGTATTAAACTTATCTAAGATATCTTTAGTATTAATAGATGTTTCTTTATCAAGACTATCTATATCTACATCTCCATTTACTAAGGCATCCATATCTACATTAAATATCTTACAAATAGAAATTAATTTATCCATCTCTGGATAACTCGATCCACTTTCCCATTTAGATACAGATTGTCTTGTAACATCTAATTTTTCAGCAAGTGCCTCTTGAGACATATTTTCTTTTTTTCTTAGTTTTTGCAAATTACTAGCAAAGTTCATATTTCTCACCTCGTGTTAAATTTATCAAAAAACTTGGTTGCGTCCTACCAATTTTCAGTTAATTTATGTAACTTTTCAGTTGCTACCCCTTTATTTTCAAGAAAAAAGACTAGTTTTTTCACTAGTCCCTTGGTAACCAAGATACTATTTCATCAAGATTATGATACCCTACTTCTTTTTTTACTAAAGCACCATTCCTATATACTTCCATGGTAGGTACACTCATGATGCCATGACTTCTTGTTAAATTATCAAACTTGTCTATATCTACTTTAACAACTTTTATTCTTGGAAATTTTTCAGCTATTTCTTCAAGAACAGGACTTAACATTTTACAAGGTCCACACCAAGTAGCAAAGAAATCTACTATGACATCTCCTTTTTTGATTAAGTTTTCAAAATCATCTGTATTTTCTAAATAATTCATACTTATTCCTCCTATCTATATTTATCTATTACACCATCAAGGCCACTAATATCATCAAGTTTACCAGTTTCTTTAACATTATCCATAAAATCAGTAGAAACTACTTTATATTTTAGCATAATATCTATTACTTTTAAATCATTAGTATTTCTATCATCATCACTAGATAAACTTAAAACATCTTCTATAGCATAATTTAGCCCACCCAAAGAGTCTTTAAGTACTGGTGTATCATTAACAATAAACTGTCTTACACCTGAAGACATAAATAATTCACTACCACTCATAGGAATAGCAATTACATTAAGTAAGATAAACATCAAGATATATCCTTCTAATAGTCCAACAACAAATCCTAATAATTTGTTTGGTAGAGCAAGAATTATTGTAGCATTAATAATTTTACTAAATATTCCTGTCACATCTATTAGTATTTGTAAAATTAATCTAAATATTATAACTAATATTAAAAATGCTATTAACTGATAAAATATGATATTTAGACTGACTAAATTACCTAAAGGTATCTTAAAATTAAAGAATGGTAAATACTCGCAGAAGAATCCTGCAACAAAATCTTTTAAGAAAAATGATAATGCAAAAACGACAATTGTTCCTACAATTATAACTAATTCTTTTAATATTCCTCTTTTACTTCCTAAGACTCCGCATAATAGGATTAATAAAATAATAACTACACTAAATATATTTGGGCTCACAACAAACTCCTCCTTATCTATAATTATTATAAACTAAAAATTCAAACTATGCTATAATATTTTTAAGGAGAGATAAATTTATGAATGTTGTTATTAAAATAAATGATGAAGTTAAAGAAAAAATGATTGAGTATTACAAAGATAAAAAACGCGATAAGGTTATACCATACACTGTATTTCAAGCGAAAGATGAGGATACAGTTATTACGATGTATGAATCTGGTAAAGTTATGTTCCAAGGTCCAAGTGCAGATGTGGATGCTGCAATGTGGGGAACAGTTCTTTCTAATACAAAAGAAAAGAAAGAAGAACAAAAAAAGCTAGATGAAAAATATTATAACTGTAGTGCGGTTGGTAGTGATGAGGTTGGAACAGGAGATTATTTTGGTCCTATTGTTGTCACTGCTACTTATGTAAGTCGTGATAATGTAAAATATTTAGAAGATTTAGGTATTAGAGATTCTAAAAAGGTAACTGATGAATTTATCTTAAAAGTAACGCCAGAGCTTATAAAGAAGATACCTTATAGATCTATTATTTTAACTAATAAAGAATATAATGAAAAGTACAGTACTAATTTGAATATGAATAAAATAAAAGCAGTTATGCATAATAAAGTTTTATATCAGATCATGACAGAATTAAAGCCAGAAGTTGATTATATCATTGTCGATGAATTTGCAAGAGAAGCGAGATATTATGACTATATTAAAGATGTCCCTAACATTCAAAGAGGTATTACTTTCGTCCAAAAAGCTGAAGATAAAAACTTGGCAGTTGGAGCTGCTTCTATTATTAGTAGATATATATTCTTGAAAGAATTTGCTAAGTTGCAAGATGAAGTTGGGCTTCCTTTACCAAAAGGAGCAGGAAGTGAAGTTGATAAAGTTGGAGAAGAATTAGTTAATAAGTATGGAGAAGAAAAGCTTAAAGATGTTGCAAAATATAATTTTAGAAATACCCAAAGAATATTAAAAACACTCATTTTTTAGGAGGATTAATGATAGATTTAGAAAAAGTAGATAAGGTATTTAAGGACTATGTTAGTAATTTTGATTTAAATAATGTTGCTATTGAAAGAAAATATAATCACACTTTAAGAGTAAAAGAAAATTGTAATAAACTTGCAAAAGCTTTAAAACTAAATAGAGAAGATACTCATCTTTTAGTACTCATTGGTTATTTGCATGATATTGGCAGATTTAAACAAATAGAAAAGTATAACTCTACTAGTGATGAAAATGTTAACCATGCTGAATTAGGATTAGAGATTCTTTTTAAAGATAATTTTATTAGAAAATTCATTAATGATAACAAATATGATAATATCATTTATAAAGCTATTAAATATCATAACAGATTAAATTTAAATTATGAATTAAATAAAAAAGAAGAACTATTTTGTAAAGCGATAAAAGATGCTGATAAATTAGATTTATTATATATTGCAGCTTATTATGATAATATTAAAGATTTTTATAGAATACCTTTTGTTGAAGGTGCCAAATTGGATTCCAAAGTTAAAGAAGATTTTGATAACTTTAGATTAGTAGATTTAAAAAATAGAAAAACTGCTATAGATAAACTTGCTAATATTCTTGCTTTTATTTATGATCTGAATTTAAATGAAAGTAAATTACTCATAAGTGAAAAATTAGTCAAAGATATAGTTAATACATTTATTAGAACATATAATGTAAAAGATAAAAGTGAATGCTTATATTTAGAAGAAAATATACTTAAATATTTAAATAACACATAGAAAATCTATGTGTTATTTAATTCTAATCAAAAAATATATTTATCTTTCATAGCTAGTCACTTTCTTTTAGATTCTAGGGCTTCTTTTTGTCTAGCTAGTTCTTCTTTTAATAATTCTGTAACTAAGCTTTTCTCTTGTTTTTTACCTTCTAACATGGCTATCTTTTCTTCTGTAATTAAATCACGATAATGTTTATGATTATAGTAAACTGGCTCACTAGAGAAAAGCCTTACTTCAATTATCTTACCATTTTCCTCCTCTTCTTGATATAAAGATAAATTATTTTCTAAATAATTAATTAGAAGTTCAGTACAAATTTCTGGTAAAACGAAAAGATAACCTACTTTAACATTAAATATAGTTGTTAAATTTTTTTCTTTTGCTATTTGTAAAGCCATATCTGTTCTATTCCTAGTTCTAAATTCTATATTAAATAGTTTAGCAAAGTCGTCAAATGAGTTATTGTGACTCCTACCAGTCTGCTGTTTATCAGTAAATACTTCTTCACCATTTTCATCAATCACTTTTAATAGAAAGTTTTCCATCTATAGCTCCTCCTAAAACTCACAATTACCTGGAGTCCTTGGAAATGGGATAACATCTCTAATATTTTCAACTCCAGTTAAATAAATCAATAATCTTTCAAAGCCCATACCAAATCCTGAGTGAGTACAACCTCCATACTTTCTTAAGTCTAAATACCATTCTAGTCCAGCTTCTTTCATACCTAACTCATCCATACGTTGTTTTAATTTTTTATAGTCAGCTTCCCTTTCAGAACCGCCCATTAATTCTCCTGCTCCTGGGACTTCAAGATCTACTCCTCTTACGGTTTTACCATCTTCATTTAATTTCATATAGAAAGCTTTTATATCTTTAGGCCAATCTTTAATGAATACAGGGCCATCAAAGTATTCAGTTATATATTTTTCATGTTCTTTAGCAATATCTTCTCCGTATTCTGGAGTAAATTCAAATTTTACTTTCGCTTCTTTTAATAATTTAATAACTTCTTCATGAGTAATTCTTACAAACTTACTATTAATTAGTTTAGTTAGTTTATCAATTAGACCTTTCTCAACAAATTTATCTAAGAAAGTCATTTCTTCTTTACAGTTTTCTAAAACATATTTAACGATATACTTTAGCATATCTTCTTCTATATCCATTAGTTCATCTATATCACAGAAAGCTATTTCTGGTTCAATCATCCAAAATTCACTAGCATGAACTTTAGTATTAGAAACTTCGGCTCTAAAAGTTGGTCCGAAAGTATAAACTTTTTTATAAGCCATTGCAAAAGCTTCCGCTTCAAGTTGTCCTGTAACTGTAAGGCCTACTTTCTTATTAAAGAAATCTTTGGAATAATCAACTTCACCATCTTTTGTTTTAGGAATGTTTTTAAGGTCCATAGTAGTAACTTCAAACATCTCCCCTGCTCCTTCACCATCATTTCCAGTTAAAAGTGGAGTTTGAACATAAACATAGCCTCTATCCTGAAAATATTTATGAATAGCATAGCTTGCAACACTTCTAACACGAAAGACTGCTTGAAATAAATTAGTTCTAGGTCTTAAGTGTGCTACTTCTCTTAAAAACTCTCTTGTGTGTCTTTTAGGTTGTATTGGATAATCTTCAGGACACTCTCCTTCTAGAGTAATATCTTTGACTTCTATTTCAAATTCTTGGCCTTCTTTAGGTGATTTACATACCTTACCTCTAACTTTAATAGCAGAGCCAATATGTAATTTTTGAATTTCATCAAAGCTATCTAGGGCATTAGTATAAACTAATTGACAACTTTTGAAATAGGTACCATCATAAAAATCAATAAAGCCTAATTCTTTTTGTTTACGATGATTTCTTATCCATCCTTTTAATTCTACTTCTTTATCCATTAATTCAGTAATTTGTTCATATAAATCTTTTATATCCATAATTTCTCCTCCTTAAAAGTAACAAAAAGACTTCATCCATAAGGGACGAAAGTCTTTCCGCGGTACCACCCATCTTATTACTAAAAGTAATCACTTTAAAAGATAACGGTTTACCCGGCTTAGTCTACTTAATTTCTTTAAGCACTCCTGAATGTTATTCACTATTTAGCTTTATTCATTTTCACCAGCCATGAACTCTCTATAAAAGTTTTAAATAGTTACTTCTTTCAATCATCATTTTAAATACAATAAAATTCTACTATTAATTTAACCTATTGTCAAATATTTTATTCTCTTTTTTAGGGTGAATTCTCAAAGTAAATGCCCGTGACAAAATAAGTGATATCAATAGACAAGTAATAACCCGTTAAGAATAGGTT
>CALVKV010000082.1 GCA_944333305.1 uncultured Bacilli bacterium | reverse complement strand
AAGTGACTTGTTAATCCATTAGTTGAACTTGTATAATTTGATGTTCCTCCTAAATACCATAGAGTATCTCCTATCATCTCTCTTGCTTCTTCTTTTAACCCTGTTGTTGTAAAGTCACAGTTTGTTGTTGCATTACCAGAACCTGAATAGCATGTTCCACTACCACTATTCCAGTATAGGCTTCCTCCTATACTTTCACTTTCATGTCCAGGATTTAATAAGTAATTTAGTCTTGCATCTGTCCAATTATTTTTACCATGAACACCCTCTGCTCCTGTGCTAGTATCTTTATTGTCCCAAGAGTAATCACCAATAGATTCATTTCTTATTAGTTTAAGTCTTTCTTCTACATTACCTGTACCATCATCAACTGTAAATACTCCTATAATTCTCCATGTTTCATTATTAAAAGTTACATAATTATTAGGATCTGCACCTATATATCTATAATCTGTTAGAGCTTCTGTTTGTTCTGTCTCTGGATGACTAAATGTCCACATCTCTTTCTTTTGCTCATCTGTTGCCGTGTTATAGTCTAAATCTTCAGGATTTTCTTTTGCAAGTAATGTTTCTACTGCAGTAGGAGTAGGAGGTTTCTCTCCATCTTTACCATAAACATTTATCTTTACACTAAAACTTAAATTACCTCCATCTCCTTGAGGATTATAACTTTCATCTACATACATTCTTAGTCTATATGTGTGTTCTTCACTTGAGTTCATACTACTTGTATATAAACTCATCTCATTTGCAGGTCTTCCTGTATATGTGTTAGATGATGTTTCTTCATTATATACTTCTGGTGTCATTAACTCTTGTTCTTTGCCATCTGCTAATTCTGTTAAATATAACTTTATATTAGAGCCATCTATCTTTCTTTCTGCAGTAGTTACATCTTTAGCAGATATTTCATAATTAATATTTACATTACCTGTAATAGAACTACTTACTTTAAAATCAAAGTACTCTCCTTCTGTTAGCCTTACTTTACCTGTTTTATCTGTTGTTGGTAAGGCTCCACTTAAACTAATAGTATTATCAGTTTCTTCATAACTCATAGTAATAGAACCTGTTGTTATAGTATTTACTTTACCACCAAGTCCACTATAACTAAAAGCAGCATAACTTACTCCTATTAACGCTATTATTAATAATAACATTAATCCTACTATTACTAATTCCCTCTTATGTTCTTTTATCATTTTATTACACCTCTTACTTTCCTTAGATTATCCAATTACTTATTTTTTATACTTTTTTACATTATAAAAGAATAGAATAATCTCTTACTCTATTCTTTTAAGACATGGGAAAAGAAAGTAATATTATTACTTAAATACTTATAAAACTGCCCCCCAGGTAACATATTTTATACAATCTATTTTCTCCATAATTATACCTTCCTCTCTTATCTTTGTTAACTTAATATTATCATAGTATACTAAGACAATCAACATTGTTTTTACTTACTTGACACATACTTTATATTAAATTACTTCTTTTATAAGTACTTACTCTAGAATCTAAATAGATATTAACCGTACCTTTATTAACCATCTTAATAAAGCCTAATCCATTAACACATAAATCTTCATTATATCCCATCTCATAAGTTCTCTTCTGTAAATCTTTTAAATCATCATGTCTACTAGAAATTCTCCTTACCTTCAAATCGTTAGAAACATAAAAAGTAAAACTATTTTTCTCGCCTTCTACATAATCTATCCTAAAAAACTTGTCAACTATAATACTTTGTCCTTTTTTTACTTGGAAAGTCTTAGGTTTTATCTCTTTCTTAGGACTTATTTTCTTAAACTCATCATCACTTATATAATTAATTATACTACCACTATCAAGAAGCCCAGGAGTATCTATAAGTGTTAAATACTCATTTATTTCTATTTCCACTGTATTCAAAGTAGTAGAAGGAAGTGGTGAGATAGTAAGTTCTCTATCACTAGTAGAATAATTTCTTAAAAGTTTATTAATCAAAGTACTCTTACCTGCATTAGTATGACCAACCACATAAACATTATTAGTAGTTTGATATAGTTTTATTTGTTTTAACAAATAATCTATATTATAATTCTTTTCACTACTTATAACTATTACTTTAGAAAATTCATTATCATACTTATTAAAGTACTCTATTATCTTTTCATCTTTTACTGACTTAGGTAAAACATCTTTTTTATTTAAAACTAATATCATCTTATTAGGAATAATATCTCTTATTCTTTTAATATCTTCTTCTAAGTTAAGCAAATCTGCTATATAAAGAACTAAATCTTTAGTTTCTCCTACACTCTTAAGAATCTCTATATATTCATCATTACTCTTAGTAACTACTTGATACTCTCCATAATTTTTTATTCTAAAACATCTTTGACAATAATCTTTATCTAAACTAGTCGTATACCCCTCAGATAAAACATTTTCGTCTTGAAGTCTAACTCCACATCCAAGACAATACTTCTCATCATTCATAATAATTTCCTTTCTTGAAAAGATTATTTTTACTATATTTCTTCATAATCTTCTCTTCCAAATATCTATTAACATTAGTAATCTTTAAATCTTTAGTAGCAAGAGGATCTACAAATATTTTTGTAATCTTTCCTTTATAGCCATATCCCATATCAGTAATAAACTGATCCCCTATAATTGCAATAGATTTAGATTCTAAATTATATTTAGATTTTATTTTCTTTAGTGTTCTAATAGTAGGTTTTAATGCAAATGGATAAGAATCAACTTCTAAATCACTACTAAACTTTAAAACTCGTTTTTTAGGACTATTAGATACTATAACTACTAAGAAATCTTTTTTTAGTTTAGTAATTAATTCTTTAACTTTAACATCTACTTTAACAGAATCAATTAAAGCTAAGGTATTATCTAAATCAAAAATTAAACATTTAATTCCCTTTTTCTTTAATTTATTATAGTCAATATCAAAAATATTCTTCCTATAAATATCAGGTAAATATTTACTCATAGACTACACCTCTCTATAACTCTTTATACCCCTTATAACTAGTATATAATATTTTTTTAAGTTTTTCTAGTTATTTACCTTTTGTCTTAAAGGCATTTTATTTATATCTAAAACATCAAAACTATAACCTTCACTTTTAGCATAATCTATTATTTTTGAAAGAGCATCTCTTGTATAAGTTTTTGTATCATGCATTAGAATTACATTATACTTATCGTGAGATAAACTATTTATAACACTATTATATAATTTATGAGAATTAGTAGCAAAAGATGAATCACCACTATCAATATTCCAATCATAGTACTGATAACCTTTATCTAAAGTTTCTCTAGTTAAAGTACTCATAATCCCTTCACTATACTTTTTAGAAATAGTATTACTAGAACCACCTGGAAATCTAATTAATTTTGTAGCAACACCTGTATTATCATAAATTCTTTTTCGGACTAATTCTAAATCATTAAAATAATTTTCTACTGAAGCATAGATAATATCATATTTATGACTAGCTGTATGAATACCAATAGAATGTCCTTCTGTAACAATCCTTTTAATTAAAAGATCACTACCATTATTAGTAACAAAGAATGTTGCTTTAACATCTTTTTCTTTTAAAATATCTAATATCTTATCCGTAGTACCATCTCTTGGTCCATCATCAAAAGTAAGATAAATTGTATTAGCTTTTAAAGGCTCTCTAACCTTAATATTTCTTTCTATTTTACTCTTATTATTACTACTATCTTCTACTTCATAAATAACTTTATAATCGCCTATTTTAGTCGTATCAACCTCATTAGTTACTTTAACTTTAGAAGATAAATCGCCTTCGCAATTATCAGTTACTAAAACGCCTGTATCATTATAAGATTCATTAAGAGAAATAAACACATTATCATCACCATTTAAACTAATACTAGGAGCTTCTACATCTTCTTCTCTAAGTTTTCTTATAATTTTAGTTCTATTACCACTACTATCTTCTACTTCATAAGTAATGTTATCTTTTTCATGTTTTATCTTAACTTTATCAGTAATATCCAAATCAACATTATCATAAGCTTTAAAACCTTTTTCTTGATACTTTCCGTTAGGACAATAATATTCTACGTCTTCGCCTTCTAAAACTATTTTAGGTTTTTCTAAATCTTTAACATTAACTATTCTACTAAAATTATACTTAAACAAATTATCTCTATAAATATATTTAACCTCATAACTTCCTATCTTAGACGTATCAACCTCATTAATAGTTTTTATTTTTTTAAAAGACTTAACCCCATTATCACGATAAATAGAATTTATATTAATATTAACAATATAATCTCCTTTTAAATATACTTTAGGAACAAACAAAAAAAGGAAAAACAAAAAGACAAATACAAAACTAAAAATAACATTTAAAAATATAGTACCTTTAGAAATACGTCTTTTCTTTATTTTCCTTTGCATAATTTCACTCCTAATATTAGTATATCAAGTTAAACGATAATTAACAACACACTAATATTTTTAACTGAAATAATCATCATTATACTTATTGTTTTTAATAAACTCTCTAAATATCTTAGTTAAAGCTCTCTTTTCAATCCGCGATACATAACTCCTAGAAATATTAAGCTTATCTGCAATCATTTTCTGAGTCCAAAAATCATTTCCTTCTAAGCCATAACGTTTAACTATTATTTCTCTTTCTCTTTTACTTAAAACTTTTAAATAATCATTTAAGAGTTTAACATTGTCTTTTAAATTAATTTCTTCTATAAAATCAGGTCGTGGTGCTTTTATAACATCAAGTATTGATATTTCATTTCCTTCTTTATCAAAACCTACTGGTTCATTTAAAGATATATTTTTATTATTCTTATTATTAGCACGAAAATACATTAATATCTCATTTTGAATACATTTAGCACAATATGTAGTTAAACGATTACCTTTATTAGGAACAAAAGTATCTACTCCCTTAATAAGGCCGATTGTTCCCACACTAATAAGATCATCTTGATCAACATTTTTATAATCAAATTTTTTAACAATATGCGCAACTAATCTAAGATTATGTTCAATTAATTTATTACGACTTAAAAGATCACCTTCTCCCATCTTTTTAATACATTCTTCTTCATCTTCTTTTGATAGTGGCTCTTTAAAAACTTGATTAGAATAACTAGCTGTAAAAGTAAAAAAGCCTCTTAAACTATCAAATAAATTAAACAACATAAAATATCACCTAATAAATTTTATGTCAAAAAAAAGAAGTTAGAATATCTAAACCCTTTATTGCCATAAATTAACAATTAAAATTAACTCTTGTTCGCTTGTTATATAGATTATAGTATGATACTATATATACAAGGAACATTTGATATGAGTGTCGTACCTCCAGAAGGGAGGTAGAAGGAAATGAAGTTAAAAACATTTATATTAAAAGCATTAAAACAACTTCCTCTTATCCTAATTAGTCTTGCCTTACTAATACTTGCAATTAAAATATAAATAACGACACTCTAATCAACTTTTGAGAAGAGTGTCCAAACCTAATTAAACGGAGGAGACATTCGCTAGCAAATAAAATGTTCCTCTTTTTTAATTTATGTAAATTTCTTTTACATATTCATAATATCATAAATGCTATGTTTACGCAAGTATCTAACATGTACCTTGTGTCTTCTTTTTTACATCGTTGATTTTTTTTGAAAGTGCACAATTAATGTGCAGTTAGTTTTAAAAATGTATATAATATCTTCTTAAGCAATT
>CALVKV010000081.1 GCA_944333305.1 uncultured Bacilli bacterium | reverse complement strand
CAACTAACTGCACGTTTAATTAGACAACTAAAAACCCGTCCTATACTAAGACGGGCATTTACATGTAGAATTCAGATTAGTGGGTAAAAAATGTAAAGTTATTGATATTTTTCTTTCTTTATAGTAAAATCTTGTTAGAGGAGAAATGATATGAATAGTGAATTTATAAATGAAGTAGAAAATAAAATGAAAGGGGCTCTTAATAACTTAGAAAAACGCTTTACAACTGTTAGAGCAGGACGTGCGAATCCTTCTAGCTTAGATGGAGTAGTTGTTGATTATTATGGCTCTATGACGCCTTTAAAAAGTCTTGCTACTATATCTGTTCCAGAGGCAACTCAATTATTAATTAAACCTTTTGATAGAGGTTGTTTGAATGATATAGAGAAAGCAATTATAGCAGCTAATCTTGGTTATAATCCTTCTAATGATGGAGAAACTATTAGAATAGTTATACCAGCTTTAACTGAAGAAAGAAGAAAAGAACTTACTAAGCAAGTTAAAGCTATGGCTGAGGATGCTAAAGTAGTAATTAGAAATATTAGACATGAAGCTAATGAGAAAATAGAAAAGATGGAATTATCAGAAGATGAAGAAAAAGGCATGATGAAGGATGTTCAAGATTTAGTTAATGAATATAATAAAGATATAGATAATCTTTATAAGGATAAAGAAAAAGAATTAATGACTGTATAGTAGTGTTTAGCACTACTTTTAATTTTATTTGTTTTAGTATATAATATGTTTTGTTAGAAAGAGGGAAAATGTTGATGAAAGAAAAATTTAATTATCCTTTAGAGATGATGAAAGATAGAAAAAAAATTCTTGACAATGGTAATCTTTCTATTCATAGTTATAATATATTATTAAAGCAAATAGGTGTTGATATTTATGATAGTATAAATAATTTAAAAGAGTGGAATAGTTTTACTATTAAAGGATCTTTATATGTAAGGAGTGCTTTAGGTATTTTTATACCTAGAAAAAGAGGACTTAGAAAGATGATATTGTTAGGATTAGATAGTGGTAAAATTGCTTTTGATAATTATAAGAGAGTTTTAGAAGGGTTAGATATTACTAATGATACGAGAAGTCTTAGTGATTTAAAAATTTTAATAGAACAGTTATATAATGCTGAAGTTTATACAGATAATTATGATGACTATATGAATAATTTGGTGGCAAGAAATTTGACTAACTATTTAAAGGGAGATTATAACTATAACTATTTAGTAGAAATGAAAGCTAGAAGAGATAAAGTTTTAGAGTTAGAAAAGAATTATTCGCTTAATAAAAAATAGTATTTTCTATTTACATTTAACTTTTAAATATGGTATAGTAATTCATGAAATGGCTGTGATTAAGAAGTAGTAGTAAATGATTTCTTTAAAGAGAGTCTGTGGTTGGTGGAAACAGATAAGAATAGTTTATGAATTCGTCTTAGGAGTTCCTATAACAAAATTATAGGCGTTAATTGCGTTAAAATTAATAAGATAGTTAAATAACTATAAATTAAGGTGGTACAGTGTTAGTTCCTTTAACGCCCTTAAGTTATAGTTATTTTTTATTTTAGGAGGAGTTATGGTTAAACGATTTATTTGGGACTTGGATGGAACACTTCTAGATGGAGATTTTTCAAAAGAAGAAGAACTATTTAAGGCAAACTTAAGTGAAGAGGATTTTCTTAAATTTAATAAACAACGTTGGGATTTAATCAATGCTTATGAAAGAGAGTATTCTAGATATAATAAAAAATTACTTAGTGATTTTCTAAGTATAAGAAGTGGAGTTATGATTAGCCCAGACTTAATTGATAAGTGGATTGATTATATGATTAATGTTAATGAAGCTATTCATCCTGGTGCAGTAGAGGTACTTGATTATTTAAATAATAAAGGAGTAGAGAATGTTGTTTATTCAAATTGGTTTAGGGAAACTCAAGTAGGGAGACTTAAAAAATCAGGATTAGATTCATACTTTAAAGAAATTATGGGATCAGATCATTATATGAAACCTAGTAGAGAAGGATTTCTTCATGCTTGTGGTCCTTATAAAGCTAGAGATTGTGTGATGGTTGGAGATAACCATATTAAAGATATAGAAGGAGCTAGAAAGGCAGGGCTTGAAGCTATATATTATTGCCCTAAAGAAGATGTAAATGTTCCTCATATAAAAAGATTAGTTAAGATAAAGGAGATGTTAGAAAATGGATATGGAAGATATTAAAAAAGAAATAGAGAAAGATTTAAGTAGTGTTAAAGATTTAAAAGAACTTAATCTTTTACATATTAAATACTTAAGCAAGAAAGGTATTATTACAGAACTTAATAGCAAGATTAAAGATGTTCCAAATGATAAGAAAAAAGAGTTTGGAATGGGTGTTAATTCACTAAGAAATTATTTTAATGAAAAGTATAATTCTATTAAAGAAAAATTAGAGAGTGAAGAATTAAATAAAAAATTAGAGAGTGAATCTATCGATATAAGCTTACCTAGTACTAAGGTAGAAGTTGGGGCTCCTCATATATTAGAAAAATTAATAGAAGAAGTTG
This sequence comes from uncultured Bacilli bacterium, assembly GCA_944333305.1. The sequence goes on along the minus strand of CALVKV010000081.1, from coordinate 3,222 downwards.
AAGAAATCTTTATGTCAATAGGTTATGATGTTGTTGATGGCCCTGAAGTAGAAGAGGATAAATATAACTTTGAAATGTTAAATATACCTAAGGGACATCCGGCAAGAGATGCTCAGGATACTTTCTATATTGAAGGAGAAGAGATCTTACTTAGAAGTCAAACATCACCTGTACAAGTTCGTAGTATGTTAAAAGCTGAAGGCAAAAAGCCAGTTAGAGTAATTTGTCCTGGTAAGACTTATAGAAGAGATGATGATGATGCAACTCACTCTCATCAATTTATGCAAATAGAAGGATTACTTGTAGATAAAGATATTTCTCTATCTGATTTAAAAGGGACTTTTGAAGTAGTATTTAAAAAACTATTTGGAGATAGTGTTGAGGTAAGACTTAGACCTAGTTATTATCCGTTTACGGAACCTTCTGTTGAAGTAGATATTAGTTGTTTTAATTGTAAAGGTGAAGGATGTAATCTTTGCAAAAATACAGGATTTATTACCATTTGTGGAGCAGGTGTTGTTCATCCTGATGTTCTTCGTATGGGTGGATATGATCCTAAAGTGTGGAGTGGCTTTGCCTTTGGTTTTGGGGCAGAACGTGTTGCGATGCTTAAATATGGTATTAATGATATTAGAGTTTTCTATAATACAGACTTAAGAGAAGCTCATGTATTTGATAGAAAGGAGATTAGTAGTAATGATTAATTTAGAGTGGGTAAAAGATTATATTGATATAAGTGATCAAGATTTACATGAATTATCAGTTAAAATAACAGAAGCAGGTATTAATGTTGAGAAGGTTATTACTAATAAGATAGATAATCTAGTTATTGGTGAAGTTAAATCTTGTGTAGATCATCCTGATAGTGACCATTTACATTTATGTCAGGTTGATGTAGGTAATGATAAATTACAACAAATAGTTTGTGGAGCGCCTAATGTAAGAGAAGGTATAAAAGTAATAGTAGCTTTACCTGGAGCAGTTTTGCCAGGAGATTTTGCAATTAAAGCTAGTAAGATTCGTGGAGTAGAATCTAATGGTATGATTTGTGCTTTATATGAACTTGGCCTTGAAGAGAAAAATGATGAAAATTATGCTAAGGGAATTGAAGAGTTAGGAAGCAATGCTGTTGTAGGAAGTGATCCTTTGGTATATTTAGGCCTTGAAGATACTTTATATGAGTTAGATATTCATAAACATCGTAATAATGATTGTTATTATCATATTGGTTTTGCTTATGAAATTTCTGCAATACTAAATAGAAAAGTAAAATTACCTGATTTATCTTATAGTGAAGATAAAGATAACGTTAATAATCATTTTAAATTAAAGGTAGAAACTTCTAAATGTCCTTATTATTTAGCAAAGATGGTTACTAATGTTGAAATTAAGGAGTCACCTGATTTTATTAAAAGAAGATTATTATCAGTTGGAATGAGACCTATTAATAATGTTGTTGATATTTCTAATTATGTTATGTTAGAGTTTGGTCAACCACTTCATTTCTTTGATAAAGATTCTTTAGGTGATAAAATATTAGTTAGAGATGCTAAAGAGGATGAAAAAATAGTTACTTTAGATGGTAAGGAAAGAACTCTTAAAGCTAGTGATATTGTAATTACAGATGGAAAGAAACCTGTATGTGTTGCTGGGGTTATGGGGGGACTTACTACTGAAGTTGAGCCTACTACTAAAACTATTTTAATTGAATCTGCTATTTTTGATCCTGTTAGTATTAGATATACGGCAAGTCACTTAGATCTTAGAAGTGAAGCTAGTATAAGATATGGTAAAGGCCTTAGTTATGAATATACTAACTATGCTATTAACAGAGCTTGCCATTTGCTTGAAAAATATGCTAATGCTACAGTTTTGTCAGGAATGGTTAGTTATGAAAATATTGATAAGACTCCTAAAGTTGTAGAGTTTTATCCAATAGAAGTAGATAAAATGTTAGGTATTAAAATAGATGAAAAAGATATGATTCATGAGTTAGAGAGACTTGATTTTCCTTATACTATTACTGATGGTAAGTTTAGGGTAACTATTCCTAGTAGGAGACTTGATATTGAATCTAATGTTAATGATATTGCTGAAGAGATTGGAAGACTTTATGGCTATCAAAATATTAAAGGGACTCTTCCTAAAGTAGAAATGAGAGATGGAAATTATATAGGTGATGTTAAATATCGTAAAGAAATATCTAAAAGACTTAGAAGTTTAGGATTAAATGAAGTTAAAACTTATACTTTAGTATCACCTAGTATGGCTAGTATGTTTGATTACGAAAGCAAGGAAAGAATTGTTTTGCCTAATCCGATGAGTGTTGATAAAAGTGTTATTAGAACTAGTTTATTACCATCACTATTAAATGTTTATAATTATAATAAAGCTCGTAAGGTTGATGATATTAATATTTATGAGATTGCTAAAACATATGATAAAGATTATAATGAAGAGTCAAAGATTGCTTTCTTAATGAAAGGTAATTATGTTGTTAATTCTTGGAAAGGCTCTATTAAAGTAGACTTTTATTTAATAAAAGGAATTGTCGAAAGTATTCTTGATTATTTAGGTTTTAAAAACCGTTATAGTTTTGTTAAAGGTACAGTTAATGATTTGCATCCAGGAATCGCAGCCGATATTTTACTTGATCGTAAAAGAATTGGTATTGTAGGTAGAGTTCATCCTAAAACTTGTAGAGATGAAGTATATGTGTGTGAGTTATCTTTAAATGCTTTAATGACTAAGGTTAAACCGCTAAAATATAAAGAAGCTTCAAAATATCCAACTATTGTTAAAGATGTTGCATTTATTGTTCCTAAAGATATGGCTTCAAGCGAGGTAGAATCTGTTATTAAAAAAGCTGGTGGAAGACTACTTAATGATATAAAAGTATTTGATGTTTATGAAAAACTTGATAATAATAAAAAATCTATTGCTTATAATCTTACATTTATGGATAGTAGTAGAACTTTAACTGATGATGAAGTTATGAGTGTATTTGATAATATTATTAAGAAAGTAACTACTACTTTAGAGGTGGAATTAAGGGATAAGTAATAAATATTAGAGACTAGAGTAAAAACTCTAGTTTTTTTGTGCAATAATTAAATGAGCAAAAATAAAGATATCGTTAATTATATAGTAGACACAAGTATTTCTTCTTGTGTGAATATTAAAGAAAGGAGGGTATCTATGTGTAGAGTTGGAGACATAATT
>CALVKV010000080.1 GCA_944333305.1 uncultured Bacilli bacterium | reverse complement strand
CTTTATATCATCTTTAGAAAACTTTATATCACCACTACTTTTTGTCTCTAAATTAGCAAGTATTGATAACAGTGTACTTTTACCACAACCACTTGGTCCTACTATTACAATAAACTCTCCCTCATTCACTTTTAGATTGATATCCTTAATCGCTTCTATTTCACCACTTTTATCTTGATAATTTTTAGATAAATGTGTAATTTCTAAAATATTATTTTTCATACATCAAGTCACTAAATGGAACTTTACTATCTAATTCTCCTGCATTAATCATAATATCTTGTAAGTGGTCAAATTCTTCTTCGGTAAACTCTGTATTATCAGGCCAAGCATCAATAGATCTATAACGCTCTACAATCTTTGTTAAATCATCAATTGATGTATCAGGGAATTGATCTATTATCGCTTCTGCTACCTTCTTATCAGAACTATTATGAACAAAGTCAATTCCCTTTTGAATCGCTTTATCAAAGTTTTCAATTAGTTCTTTATTCTCATTTAAATAACTATCTCTTGCAAAGAAAGCAGTATAAGGAACAACACCACCAAGTTCACCTAAACTTGCTACAACATAACCATAACCTTCTTTTTCTAACTCTAAAGCATTAGGTTCAAACAAAGCGACAAAGTCACCTGTCCCTCCAATGAAAGCACTACTCATAGCAGAGAAAGCTACAGAAGTATCAATATTAACATCTTTCTTAGGGTCAATTCCAGCATCGCTTAAAGCCCACTCAAGAGTCATCTCAGGCATTCCCCCAGCTCTACCACCAATAATAGTCTTACCAACTAAATCATCTAGTGTAAAATCTTTAATATCTTCACGTGCTACAATGAATGAGCCATCTTTTTGAGTCAATCTAGCAAAAGTCTTAAGATAATCATTTTCACCACCATTATATACATAAATTGTTGCTTCACTTCCTGCAAAACCAATATCAGCATCACCTGCTAAAACAGCGGCACTTACCTTATCAGCACCATTTGCAAGACTAAGTTCAATATCAATTCCTAACTCTTCAAAATATCCTTCTTCAATTGCTACATACATAGGAGCATAGAAAATAGAATGAGCAACCTCTGCAAGCCTTACAGTCTCTAATTTTTCACCATCTTTACCATCCTTATTATTAAAGTTAAATAATACAGCACAAGCCAAAGCAAAAATAACTAGAATAACAATGATATAAATAATTGTTTTTTTCAAACTAAAATCCTCCTTTCAGTTCAAAGTATTATATGTAACTAATTTATATTGGCTACTGTTAGGAGGAGTAATTTCTATATTTTAATTAAAAGAACACCAATTACTATTAAAATACCAAGTATAAGCTTAGAAATAAGTTCTTTTCTATCTTTATTTATAAAAAATTCATATATAACATTTAAAATAGCCGTTAAAGTTAAAAGAGGAGCAACTACACTAACACTACCTAATTGATAAGCTCTAACTGAAGAAATTAACATAAGAGCCCAACTAAAACTAGCAAATAAAAACTTTTTCTTATCATATAATCTAAACTCATCTTTTAACTTTTTAAAATTATATCTACCAAATATAAATATTAAAAGAGCAGGAACACTAACAGTAAATATCGTATATATTGCTAAATTAAATTCTGAAGAAATATTTACATTAATTAACATAGCAATTGCAAAAAGAAAATTAGAAATGAAAGACATAATAAAATATTTATTAAAAGATAATTTACCATCTTTATTAAGTGCAAGTAAAATATTAGAGCCAACAATTAATACTGCTCCTATTATTTTATTAATAACAATCTCTTCATTTAAGAAAACTAATCCAAAAATTACTAAGAAGACAGTAGATAACTGTTTTAACATACTAAAAGTAGAAGGTTCTAATCCATATCTCGCTTCAATATTAAGCCTATCAGTAACTGCATAAATAATCATTACAATTCCTAACGTAATATAAGTATTAATATTATTTGATATAGAAAAATCAAATAAAGGAATAAATAAAATTGCAAAAAATGCCGTAAATATTTCTAAAAGAATAGTTAAAGCACCTGCATCCTTCATATTTCTATTCGCCTTTTTAAAAGTCTGCGAAAAAATAACTGCAAAGACTAAATAAACAATTACCCAAAACTTCCAACTATTTAACATTGTTATCACCATTTCTTTTTATTACCACTTTAATAACATTATAAACTTATTATAAATAGTTATCAATGTTGTCCTTTAATATTCTATACGAGTTTTCGTAAACTTTATTAAATCTCTTGTTTTTATTTGTAAACAAACTATAATAGTAACAACTGGAGGTTTTATATGAATATTGAAATATTAAATGAATTAATGAAAATACATAACATAAGCAGCTATTTTCAACTTTCTAAAAGAATATCAATTCCGTATACTACACTGTTAGATTTAATAAATGGTAGGGGAGAAAAACTTAGTAACATAAGATTAATCGCTGATTTTTTTGGAGTAAATATTTCATATTTAATAGAAGATAATAAAAAGATAATAACTATCAATGAAAAAAACTTAGTATCAGTAGAAAAAGATATTGGTTATAATTTTATTTCCAATTTACTTTCTAATTAATATTTCTTTAAACTAAAGTAAAACTATGCTAAAATAAACATGGGTGGTGCGTTATGAGTTTTTTTAGTAAATTAAAAGATAAATTTGTCAAAAAAGAAAATAAAGATATAAAGACAGAAGAAAATGAAAGTTTAGAAGTTTACGATAAAGGACTTACTAAAAGTCGTAATACTTTCTCATCAAGGCTTTTAGATTTAACTAAACGTTATAATAAAGTTAATGAAGAATATTTTGAAGAATTAGAAGAAGTTTTAATTAATGCTGATATTGGTGTTAATACTGTTATGAACTTTATGGAAAAGTTAAGAAAAAGAGTAAAAGAAGAAAAAATAACAGATACTTCTCTTTTGAAAGAAATAATAGTTGATGAATTATTTATCATTTATGTTAATGGAGAATCTTTATCTACTAATTTAAAAAGATATGAAGATAAACCAACAGTCTATTTATTTGTTGGTGTTAATGGCGTAGGGAAAACCACTACTATTGCTAAACTTGCTTTAAAAGAAAAAGAACAAAATAGAAAAGTTTTATTGATTGCTGGTGATACTTTTAGAGCAGGAGCTACTAATCAACTAAAAGAATGGGCAGAACGTATTAATGTAGATTTTTATGGTAAACATGAAGGAGTAGATCCTGCTAGTGTTATTTATGAAGGCTTAGAGTATGCTTTGAATAATAATATTGATACGGTCTTGATTGATACAGCAGGACGTTTGCAAAATAAAACAAACTTAATGATGGAGCTTGAAAAGATAAATAGAGTTATAAAAAAAGTAATAAATAGATCTCCCGATGAAACTTTACTTGTAATAGATGCTACAACTGGTCAAAATGGTATTAGTCAAGCTAAAGCCTTTAAAGACATAACTGATTTAACAGGAATAGTATTAACTAAATTAGATGGTACAGCAAAAGGTGGTATTGTCTTAGCCATTAAAGAAGAAGTAAATATACCAGTTAAATATATTGGCCTTGGCGAAACAGCTAAAGACTTACAAGAGTTTGATATTGAAAAATATATTTATAGTCTTTTTAAAGACTTGATGGAGGAAAATAATGAGTAAGAGTGTTACACAGTTAAATCCTAAAGCAAAAAAGGAACAAGAAAAAAAATTTGGTTATCTAAAAATATTAATAGCTTTACAATTCTTTTTAACAATAGGGTTAATAATATTTGGAATAGTTACTATTTTTAAAACAGAAATTATCTATATTTTTGAAATATTTTTAGGAATTACCCTTTTAGTTATGGGACTAAATAATTATTTAATATATAAAAGAAGAAACTTAACAATTCTTTATGTAATTATCGGATTAGGTTCAATCATTCTAGCTGTATTAAAATTATTAGGGTTGTAAAATGAAAGAATTAGTATATTATACTTTGCTTTATGATATCTATGGTAATCTTCTAACTGAAAAGCAAAAATCATATTTTGAAGAATATTATTTCAAAAATTTATCTTTAAGTGAACTAGGAAAAAAATATGGAATTAGTAGAAATGCTGTTCATAAACAATTAAAAGAAACAATAAAAAGACTAGAAAATTATGAATCTAATTTAAATTTAGCAAAGAAAAATGAAATGTTAGAAAAAATAATAAAAGAGTTGAGTGATGATGAGTTAAAACGTAAATTACAAGAAGTAATTTCAATCTAACTCTTGTCACTTTTTGTATTTAAAGGTATAATTTATCTATAGAATAAAGGAGACTTGTGATATGTTTGATAAAATAATTTATATTAGTGACCAAAGTGCCAATATTAAGCTAAAAGAAGATGCTGAAGTAGCTATCAACTTAATGAATTTACATTTAATCTTCGAAGATAGTGATAAAACAATTCTAGGTGAAGTTGATGATTTAACTGATGGTGTTGTTAAAGCAAGATTTTTAGGAGAGATAGTTAATGGTCGTTTAATAGGTGGTGTTTTAAGAAAACCTTCTCTTGATGCTAAGATAAGAGTAATTAAACAAGAAGAGGTACCTTTAATAACAGGTGAAGATAAAACTGGATATATGCCTTTCGGTGTTAGTCCCTATTATAATGACTTTCCAGTTTACTTAGATGTTAATAACTTTTTTAGTAATCACTTTGCTATTTTCGGTAACAGTGGTAGTGGTAAATCTTGTGGTATTTCTAGAATAATGCAAAACATGTTTGAAGATCAAAGATTATTTCCATATAAATCAAATATTCTCTTATTTGATTCATCTGGTGAATATTATAATGCTTTTAAAGATTTAAATAGTATAAATCCTAACTACAATTATCGCTTTATAACAACAAATGAAGTAGAAAATAAAGGAGAACCTTTACGTTTACCTGTTTTCTTACTTAATGAAGATGATTTAACTATTCTTTTACAAGCAACTGAACATTCACAATTACCAATAATTGAAAGAATGTTAAAATTAGCTCGTATCTTTGCCACTACAGGTGTTGATGCTAATAAATATAAGAATCACTTAATCGCTAAAGCTATTATGACAATTCTTTATACTAATGGAACAGCCCCTAATAAAAGAAATGAAGTGTTTTCTATTCTTAACAGCTGTTCTACAGATCAATTTAATTTAGAAGCTCCTGTTCAAGGAATAGGTTATGTTCGTAAATTTAGAGAGTGTTTCTTAATAGACTCTCATGGACAATTTTCAGAGAGCGTTTTATTAACAGAATATGTTTCAAGCTTTATAAATGATGAATATGATAATTTTGAGCCTGATAAACATTGTTATTATACTCTAGAAGATTTAGAGAAAGCTTTAAACTTTACTTTAATTAGTGAAGGTTGGCTACGTAATGAAAATACCTATGGAGATGCTGTTACTTTAAAAGTAAGACTTCATTCTTTAATTACTTCAACTAACTCTAATTATTTTAAATGGGAGAAAGGCGCTTATATTTCTTTAGAGAACTATTTATCTGATTTAATGATTAATAATGGTAAAAAATATCAATTAGTAAATATTAACTTAGATGATGTAGATGATGATTTCGCTAAAGTTATAACTAAAATCTATTCAAGACTTTTATTTGAATTTACTAAAGGATTAAAAGATAGAGCAAGTATACCTTTCCATATCTTTGTAGAAGAAGCACATCGTTATATTCAAAATGATAAAGATAGATTTTTAATTGGTTACAATATTTTCGAACGTATCGCTAAAGAAGGACGTAAATATGGTCTAATCTTAGGATTAATTACCCAAAGACCAGTAGAAATGTCAGATACAGTTATTTCTCAATGTTCCAACTTTTTAATATTTAAGATGAACCATCCTACTGATGTTGATTATATTAAAAAAATGGTACCTAATATTTCTGATGAAATAGTAGAAAAACAAAAGAGTCTACAATCAGG
>CALVKV010000079.1 GCA_944333305.1 uncultured Bacilli bacterium | reverse complement strand
CACTACTAAACTTCTTAGAGTTTGATACAATTAAAATGTTTGGCGATTCACTAGATATACTAATCAAAGGTATTGGTTCGAGAATAGAAAAACAAGGTAAATCATTTACCGATTTGTCTCCAGAAGAAATATCTGAGTTCATTCCAAAAGAGGCTAATCCTGCTTATAACTATTTCAACAGACTAGATGGTAAGTTTGATGAGATTAGAAAGAAATATGACTATATCTTGTTTGACACTCCTCCAGAACTTAAATCTGTTACAAGTTCTGTGTTAGCTATATCCGATATTGTCTTTATACCATACGAGCCAGATGTTTACTCTATGGACGGTATCGTAAACATTGTTGAACGTATCAATGCTATTAAAGAAGAATACAATCCAAATCTAGAAATCGGTGGTTTTATTGCTACTAAATTTAAACGTAATACAAACTTACACAAAGACGTACATTTAACTGTTAGTGGATATGCTAATAAACATAATTTAAGTTGGTTCTCCACTACTATTCCATACTCAATTAAAGTTGGTTCATCTACAGCATACAACAAACTGCCTATCGTACTTATGGGTAAGCAAAATCCAGTTGCAGATGCCTATCATGAATTAGTAACCGAGATGATTGATAAGGGATTGATTGATATTAAGGATGGTGAATAATAATGGCTTTATCCGATACAAACTCAAGATTAAACAGTAATAGATATAAAAACTCTGTATTAAATGGCTTTTTTGATGATGCAGAAGAAACTGTAACAGAACAAAAAGAAAATAAAACAATAGAGTCTATCGAGAAAATAGAAAAGACTGTTGAACCAGAAGAAGAAGTTAAAGAAGGAACTAGTACAGTTTCAGAACCTGTTATAACAGAAACACCTAAAAAAGAAAAATTAGTACAGTCTGTAAAACCTGTTACACACGATAACTTTAAAGTAAATAAAAAAGCTGGGGAAAGCAGATATACTGTCCAACATACATCTGTATTTAATCAAGTCAAAACTGTTCCTTCTACTATCTCAATCAGAGAAGATTTAAAGACTATTTTGGATGACATCTCTAGTGATGGTAAAGGAACAAATAAACGTGGTGTTAAAGCAACCATTATCAAAAACGGTTTACTACGTGAATTTCTTGCTATGGGAATCATCACGCAGGAGGACTTTGACTCAGAATACGAACCTATCAAATTATAATATTATGTAAACTATTGCGCCTATTCTATTTTAGATAGGCGTATTTATTTTGCCTTGTATTACATTAGCTAATGATTAACTAATGTAATGATAATTGTTAGGCAACTATTAGCTAACCTAATGTACTTTGTTAGCAGTTGATTACCTAATCATTAGCAAATAATCACCTAATAATTAATAAATTATTGCCTAATTAACAGCTAACAATTAGTTGATTATTAACTAACAATTGACTAATAATTAACTATTAATTACCCAATAATTACCCAATTAACAACTAATTATTACCTAACAATTACTAAATAATTAACTAATAAATAGCTAACAATTAACCAATTATTACCAAATAATTACCTAATAGTTAACCAATTAATAGCTATTAATTAAGTAATTAAGATATAATAATTAGCTAATTATTAGCTAATATAATACATTAGCTTACCTAATGTAACTTAATCTCTAAAAGTCTTACATTAGCAGAGCTAATGTAGTGCTAATGTAGCTGAAATATCAGGATTTTTCTGCATCTATTTCTCTAATCTTGTCAACTAAATTAGCAAACATCTCTAAAATCTCTTTTAACGTCATGTTATCCAACCAACCTAACCATTGACATATCACTACCACTAAGAACATTTGAATGAGATTTATTGAACGGTTCTCCAATCACATCTGATAAAAATGGAGTAGGTGATAGTGAATCGCCATTATTTTCAAATACATATCCACTCAGATATAAGTTATCCTTAGCACGTGTAACTAAAACGTAAAGCAATCTCCTTTCTTCTTCATAGTTATAACTCATCTGGTGCGGAAATGATTTATCACTAATTGATACACCAAACACATTTTCAAATTCCAAACCTTTAGATGCGTGTACGGTTAAAAGTTTAACAGCATCATCTGATTCTGTTTTACTATTCATCTGCACAACTTTAATATGGTTTAAGAATTTATCAATGCTATTAAATCTATCTGCAATAGAATACAACTTTTCAATCGATTCAATCTTAGTTCGCTTTTCTTGTTCAGATTTACTATTATGTTCAATATGTCTAATCATCTGAGTTTTATGAACAATAAATCTAATAAACTTAGATGCAGATAAATCTAAATTATCCCTAAGTTGACTAAGCAGGTGTAATATCTCTGTAAGGTGTCGATTACTAGATGAATAATGTCTAATTCCTTCTTCGATAGTTACACCATTTGAATAAGAGTAACTATTAATCTGTTCAATAATCTTCTTACTGATAAACCTGTTTGGCACATTAATAACTCTCTGCAATGACATACTATCTCTTGTATCTAAAATGTATCTAGCATAAGCCAATACATCCATAATCTCTTTACGGTCAAAGAAACTTTTCGTAGAAGAAATATCAACCTTAATGTTGTTGTCTGCGAATACAGATTCATAATAACCTAAGGTAGCGTTTGTTCTTGAGATAATAGCAATATCTTTAGGTTTTACACCTTCACTAATCAACGTTTTTACCTTGTTAACAATGTATTCAGCTTCAACAAACTCATTTTGAAAAGTGATAAAATTGATACAGTTTGAAAAATCTGTTCTAGTGCAATTCTGCATAGCTAACTTTTTATAATCTTCATCAGGACAACCAGACATGATTTTGTTAGCTAAATCGATAATATTCTTACCAGAACGGTAATTATTATCTAATCTTTTAAGCGTTACATTGCCGAAATTCTTATCAAAACCTAAAATCATCGTCACATCAGCATTGATAAATGAGTAAATAGACTGGTTTACATCTCCTACAGCCATTAAATTATCCTCACAAAGCTGTTGTAGGATATATGTATTAGCAACATTAGATATGGATAGGTAAGCCTTTGAATTTATCTCCAGCTTTTCCCCCCATTCACACCGTACGTGAGAGTTTCCTCTCATACGGCGTTCCATCAATTACGAATCTTTAAACTAATATTTCATTTCCAGCCGTAACTCGAAGTTTGTTCACTTTGTCTTTACTTTCTTGTGTTAACTTGATTTGTTGAAGGTATTTTCTAATCGTTTCCTCATTTGTTGCGTGTATCAACTTATGAACTGCTTTAGTGACAAAGACTAAGTTGCTGTATTTGTCAGTTCCACCTAGCGATTTAGGTTTCTTATGGTGCAGTTCCATATCATTTAGAATAAGTGGTTCTCCCGTTACATAACATATTCCCTTTTGAGCAATATATTTTGAAATACGATTATCATTGTATTCAATACTTTGATTGATTACAGGATTCTTAACCAAATACCTGATGATACCTTCTGATACTGATTTTTGAGTTTTATGAATTAGGCTTCTACCTTCAATTGTGTAATTGTTTATTTCTTGTGTAAAATTCTTCGGGTTTTTGTGTTTAACACCGTCTATTGGGAAAATAGCTACTTTTGCAACGAGAATTTTCTTTTTGCCTAAGTAGTTTTTGTAGTGAGTTTTGTAATACTTACTAAGTTCCCCATTCTCCGATGACACATGTTTTAAGCTGTTGTATAAGGTTCGTTTGACCGAGAATGCAATTTCACTAAAATCTTTAGTCACCATTGTTGCCTGTTGATAGAAGTTTTGAAGTCCTAATATTGTTGCGTTTAACTTCGATACTTCTGTCGGCGTGGTATTCTTTTTAATTCTTTTAATGTGTTGTTTAATCTTTAATTTTGCATTCTTTTTCGCTTTGTTCGTCATAAATGATTTTACAGTATGCTTTTCTTTGTTCCTTACGACTTTCATTTTAAATCCTAGGAATTCCGAAAAGTTTTTTCTTAAATTAATTACCTTCGATTTTTCCTTGCTAATTTCGAGATGAAGTCGCTCTTTCAACCATTTCTTTACTCCTTCAAATATCTTGAAGGCACTTTTATGGTCACGACAGAAGATTTTGAAATCATCTGCATAACGAACAATGAACATCTCTTTTAAATTTGTGTATCTTTTTAATGTGGCATATTTTACAGAGCGGTCTAGCCTCTTTTTACCACTTATTATTCTTTCTCTCTCATAGTTTTTATCCGTTTTGAACGTTTCCCATTGGTCACTTATCCACCAATCTAATTCATTCAATACGATGTTAGATAAAAGTGGTGATAGGATACCACCTTGCGGAGTACCTTTTTCTGGTTTACCTATCCCAACAATTTCAGCTTTTAGTAATTTGCTAACGATGGATAATACTTTCTTATCCTGTATGCCCATACTCCACATTTGTTTTAATAGCTTGCCATGATTGACGTTTTCAAAGAATCCTTTGATGTCAATATCAACCACATAATGTAGCTTATTAATATTTGCTAGAGTAACTGCTCTCGAATATGCATGAAGTGTTCCTCTGTTCGGTCTGAAACCGTAACTATGGTTATGAAACTTCGCCTCACATATCGGTTCAAGGATTTGTTTAATACATTGCTGTATAATCCGGTCTTCAATTGTTGGGATTCCCAACGGTCTAGTACCACCATTAGCTTTTGGTATTTCTTTTCTTCTGATTTTGTGTGGGATAAAGTTTTCCAATCTCCTTCTAACATACTCCACAAATTTTTCGGGCTGTTGTTCACCTATGGTCATAATCGTTGAATTGTTTATCCCTCTTGTGAGCGAGCCTTTATTTTTCTTAATGTTTCTATATGCTAGTAAGATGTTTTCCCTATCTACTATGAGTTCATAGAGATTTTTGAATTTCTTGTTGTTTTGACTATCTTTATAAAGCTTGTCGAAGGTTTCTTGCATACCGTAATATTCATTATTTCGTAAAGACTGTCGTTTCAAGACTTTTTCGTTTGCTGTATCAGTCAATACTTTCACCACCCTTTATGGTTTGGTGATTGCATTTCTTTTAGTCATACGAGAACCTGATAAGATGGAATATTGTTTCAGTTATTCGTAAATTGACTAATGGCTATCCCTCCACCGCTTGTTATCACGGCTTCAACGGTACTGTGCCATCACTTTCACTGGATTAAAATGAGGTTATACAAATGAGTTTTCCCTCATACCGCTTCTTCGAGTGCAATCTCTCCACGTACCCAGCTTACCACGTTCCAAGAAATCATATCTGTACATATAATGCCTTTAGGTTGTTCCTCTAACCCTGTTAGCTGGATAGTGCCTGTAACACTATAAGGTGTTTCATAAAGACAAATCTTACTCCACCTCACTAACCCAACGAACCGTTGGAATACCCTTTCGAGTATCTATACCTCTAGAGCCGTACATTCAGAACTTCGTCAGTAGAAAGTCTTATTTCCTACATTCTAACCATGGGCATTTTTATAGAACCCCAGTCTATCTACCACACAAAGTGCCTCCACTTCGCTTTCCTATCATTAGGGTGATATTCAACTGACTTCACCGAGCTTATAACGTTCATATGATTGCACATATCAACGCTATTCGGAGGATTAGGTCGAGCCTTTCAGAGCGTTACCTCATCATTCGACTCATCTGATTTCTTAGTTCTCCTAGCGAAATGATGCTAGTGGCTAATCTTTTCAATTAGCAACGTGTCGCACTATCTTGGAACTCATCAATTAGTATGTATTTATACTTAGATTTAAGCATTTCTCTAAACTCGTCATTGTCTGTAAGTTCGTAAGAGAAGTCAGCAATCATATCATCAAAATCAATTACATTATTGTTCATCATGACTTTGCAGTATGTAGAATATGCATCTTGTAGTTTACCAATATCTTTCTTAGCAAAAGGAACTTTATCGTCAACAATAACTTCCATGTATGGTTTAATAAGATTCGATTTCTGATAAGAGATAAAAGCGCCTAACTCAGTAGAACTCATCTTTAAATCTAATCCGTATTCATTCTTATGTGACTTTTCAGCACAAATCTCTTCTAATGTTCTAAGTCTAAACCAATCATGAACAATCTGCTTTTTATCATAACCATCTACGTATCTTCTCATCATAGAATAAGCAAAAGAGTGGAATGTAGACATGGTAACTTTTTTAGCCATTTCTGCTCCAACTATTCCAGAAAGTCTCTTT
>CALVKV010000078.1 GCA_944333305.1 uncultured Bacilli bacterium | reverse complement strand
AGATTACATGTCTTTTTTGTTAAATAAAATAGTGGTAGTGATTTTCCTCACCAACACTATTTATAATACAACCATTAGATAAAATTCTAATTGTCTTTTTTCTTCATATCAACTCTTAGCGGTAATCCCATATCTTTAGGCTTTAAGAATAATTTATATGGTTCAACATCTAATATTTTAGATAACTCTTCAATAACATCAAAGCTAGCCGAATGCTGCCCACGTTCTACTCTACTTATATAATTAGTAGATACATCTAAAAGTTCAGCCAGTTTTGCTTGTGTATATTTTTTCTTAAATCTATAATATCTGACATTTTGACCAAAAGTTTTTTTAAGTTCCATAGCATCACCGCCTAATCCCTACACTTAATATGATACTTTTTTTCTTTTCTATACTAAACAACTTTTAAGGTTTATAAAAAATATGTATAAAAAAAAGTTTATTTAATCATTACTAATTTAGGAGATGATTAAATGTTTAGTAATTTCAATAAATCAAATAACAAAGTTTTAATTAGTGGGATTTCAACTTCTGACCTAAAAGTATTAACTAGCGAAGAAATGACAGATTTATTTAAAAAAATGAAAAATGGTGATTCATTTGCAAGAAATGATCTCATTAATGGAAACTTAAAACTGGTTTTAAGTATTCTAAGAAAAGTTAATAGTAAAAATGAAAATTTAGATGATTTGTTTCAAGTCGGTTGTATAGGATTAGTTAAAGCTATTGATAATTTTGATTTATCACATGAAGTTAAATTTTCAACATACGCCGTACCAATGATTTTAGGAGAAATAAAAAGGTATTTGCGAGATAACAATAGTATTAGAGTAAGCAGATCAACAAGAGATTTAGCATACAAAACTTTACGATTAAAAGAAGACTATTTTAAAGAAAAAGGAGAAGAGTTAGATATAGATAAAATAGCAACTGAATTAGGAGTGACAAATTATGATATTGTATTTGCTTTAGAATCACTAAAAGATCCTATATCTATGTTTGAACCTATTTATAATGATGGAGGAGATACTATATATGTTTATGACCAAATAGAAGATAAAAAGAAAACAGGAAGTGCTATAGAAGAACATCTTGCAACAACAGATGCGGTACAAGCTTTAAACGATAGAGAACAACATATTTTAAATGAACGTTATATTATAGGTAAAACTCAAATGGAAATCGCTAAAGATATGGATATAAGCCAGGCTCAAGTATCAAGGTTAGAAAAAAATGCTATTAAACAATTAAAGAAGACTTTAAGATAAGAATAATTAATAAAATTTTACATATTTTTTTAGTAGTAGGGCTGTGATATTATGAGACTTTCTGATTTACAAAGTAAAGATATCGTTAATGTTATAGATGGTAGAAATATAGGTAATATTATAGATGTTAAAGTAGATGAGAGAAATGGAGCTATTATTAGTTTAATAGTAGAGCCTAAAGGTAAATTTATTTCTTTTGGTAAAGGAGAAGATACAGAAATTAGATGGCAAAGTATTGAGAGAATTGGTGAAGATGTAATACTAGTAAGATTAGGTAACTAACTATGAATAAAAAGAAAATATATCTCTTCTTTAGTCTACTAATATTATCTTTCTTTACATCTTTATTTCTCACTTCTCTAGCAGGTAGAGGATTAGAAAAGGTTATCATCAATTATGCCACAGTAGAAACAGAAAGAATTGCCAATGTTATACTAAATGATGTTGCTTTTATAGATGAAGAGTATTTAGATAATGATCTTTTCGAAATAAGTAGAGATAATGATGGTAATATAGAACTTATTAATTTTGATACTAAAGTAACTAATAAATTATTAAAAGAAATAAATGAAAAAGCTATGAAACGACTAAGTGCCATAGAAAAAGGAGATACAACTGACATAGAGTTATCAGATTCCTTAAAAGGAACAAGACTAACCTTTTTAGATGATGGGGTAGTTTGTGATATACCAATAGGTTCTTTATTCCATAATGGATTAATTGTTAATTTAACAACAAGCATCCCTATTAGATTCTCGTTTATCGGTACAGTTTCAAGTAATATTGTAACAGACGTTAAAGAGTATGGCTTCAATAATGCTTTAATCGAAGTAGGAATAGAAGTAACTATTAAAGAAAAAATAACTATGCCTCACTCAACAGAAAGTATTCCTATCACTACCAAAGTAAATCTTACTACTCAAATAATTCAAGGTGCTATACCAAACTATTACAATGGTTCTTTTACAGCTTCCTCACAAGTTTTTGCAACTAAAATTAAATAATGTGCTACAATAAGTAGTAGGTGATAGCAATGTATAATTTATTAGATAATAATTATAAATTAACTAAAGGAAAAGAAAACTTTGATTATGAAGAAGTAAAAAAATTATTTACTGATTACTTTAAAGATTATGATTACATTTTAGGAGATTATTCTTATGGAAAAGTTAGGCTTAAAGGCTTTTATGATAGTAATAATAAAAAAGTAAAAAATATAAATGATATTAAATATTTAGATAAGTATATTAAGGAATATTGTTCTCCTGGAGCCAAGATATTTTTGTTGAAAAAAGAAATAAATAGTAAAAATAGTAAAAAAGTGTAAAAATAGGGCTTTCTATTTCTTTTTTTTTATGATAAAATGTTTTATAGAATAGTAAAGGGAGGAAAAACGAGGATGAATGAAAATAAAAAAATGACTTTATCAATTATAGGTGAAGATGGCTCTATTGACGAAGTAGAAGTTGTTATTGCCTTTGAATTTAAAGATACAAAAAAAGAATATGTTGTATACACCAAAAATGAAAAAGATGAAAATGGTAATGTAACTGTTTATGTTTCATATGTTGATAGAAGTGGAGATACTCCAAGATTATATGGTATTGATGATGAAGATGAATGGAATAGGGTAAAAGATGTATTAAGAAAATTATCAAAAAAAGACTAGGATTGAAATCTAGTTGCGTTGATAATTAGTTGGAGGCGAATAACATGAAAGAAAAACTAGAGAATGATGTTTTCAAAATTATAGATATAGATGAAAATGTTTTGGCAGGAGACGCTAATAAGTTAAAACTATTAATAACTTCTTATGCTGTTATAATGGAAGTTCAAGCTGCATATATGGAAGAAGAAGTTGAAAAGAAAAGAGAAGAACAAAGAGGCTTAGAAGTAGAGTTAGAGATGAGTGATGGCAAGAATGCCAAAGAAATAAAACAAAGAATAAATGAATTGTCCAAGGAAATAAACATCATGGATAAAGCTATTTATGATTTTAATAAGTCACATCAAAGATTCATGTCTTTAGCTCATAAGGCTTTAAGTTTACCAGATAAAAACTTCCAAAAATTAGCTGAAAACGGTTGGGGAGGTAGCAGGATTAATCCGTCGGTATATTTGGTAGACCTCCAAAATACAGTTAAAGAAAGTCAAGATTCTATAGTAAGAACTTCTAAAAAAACAGATGAAAAAGGGAAAAAATATGAAGAAAAACATGATATTTTCTCTAACATTGACACAGATGCTATTAAACAAGAAGTAGAAAATGTTTTAAACAAAAAAACTAATGGTAAACTTGATGATGAAGATAATAAATATGGTACACTTGGTGATTTTATAGTTTCTAATGTAAATGCTGAAACTTTTGATGCTGATGTAAAAGATTTAGCTACTGAAATAAAAAAACAACTTGATGAATCAAAAGACACAAGCAAAAAAGATTCAAAAGAAAAATCATCAGATAAAAAAGAGGCAGGAACTCCATCATCAACTACAGATGTTACTGAAGATGATTTTGATAGGATATTAGCAGCAAATGATAAAAAAGCTGAAGCTATAACTCCTCCTGTTAGTTCTGAAGAAGACATCTTTTCGAAAGCTGATGAAGTGACTAGATCAGGTTTTAAAGCAACACCAGTTACTGAAGAAACTAGTATATTTGACACTCCAGTAACTCCATTTACACCTTTAACACCTGAATCTACCGTAGAGCCAGATAAACCATTAGAAAGTGGTGCTGAACAACCGATTTTTAATATGTCATTTGATTTTTCAGATGATCCAGCAATAAAAGAGCTAGAAGCACAGATTGAAGAAGCTAAAGGTCAATATAAAGGCTACCAACAAGATTTAAGAGAAAAAGAAAAAGAAGAAAAACATTTGACTCAAACAAGAGATGAAAAGGCTGCAGAAGCAAAACAAAAAGAAGCAGCAGCAGCTAGATTTATTGAGATTCAACGTATAAAAGCACGTAATGACAGGTTAGCTAGCCTCAGAGAAGAACTTAGCGGTTACAAAAGCAAAGCTATTGAAGCGGCAGCTCAGATTAATCAAACAGCTGAAAGAAATGATAAGCTTAGAAACGAAATTGATAGCTATCAAACTAAAATAGATGAATCTGAAAGAATTATAGGAAAAGGATCTTCTAGAAAATAGAAGTTCTTTTTTTTACCATTTTTCATATACTTTACTGAGGTTTTAGATATGAAGAATACTCTTTTTTATTATTATCAACTTAATCCAGAAAAAGTTATAAAAAAAAATAATTATTACTATTTTGAAATGAATAATTATATATATTATTTATGTCTAGTAGATAAACCACTTGAATATATTAATGAACTAACTATTTTAAATAGAAACTTAATTAATAGCAATTTTATGATAATTATATTAAATATTAATGGTAAAGCTATTAGTCTAATAAATAATCATTACTACATACTTATAAGAGGAGAAAAAAACAAGACTTTTAATATCCAAGAGTTTTATAATCCTATTTATTGTTATGGAGATATGGCTAACTTAAAATTGTTAAATCACAGTAACTGGGGAAGTTTATGGAGTGGTAAAATAGATTATTTTGAATATCAAAAAGATTATATTAAAACAAAATATAAATTACTTTACAAAACAATAGATTATTTCATAGGATTAAGTGAAAATGCTATTGGTTATTTTAATGCTACTAATAATTATTTAAAAAAAGAAATTAATGATAATTTAGTAATTTCTAGAAGAAGAATTAATTTAAAAGACTTTAGTTTTTATAATCCTTTAAATATTGTAATTGATAATAAAGCTAGAGATAGTGCAGAATATCTTAAATATATTTTTATAAATGACGATTATACTTATGACTTTTTAGACGAATTTTTAACTAACTTAAACTATAGTGCTTACCAATATAGCCTTTTAATAGCTAGACTTCTGTTTCCCAGTCATTATTTTGATATTTATGAAAGAATAATAAACGATACTGTAAAAGAAAAAGAAATACTTAACATTTTAAAAAGAACAAAAGAATATGAACAGTATTTAAAATATATTTATGATTTTATAAATAAAAAAAAGCCTATTTTAAAAATAGACTGGTTAGATTAATTAACATTTTTTACTTCCTTGACTTCAGGAACTTCATTCATAATCATCTGCTCAATTCCATCTTTTAAAGTAATATCTAGAAAAGCACATCCTTGACAAGCTCCCCCTAATTTAACATATACAACACCATCTTTATAATCAATGAATTCTAAAGAACCACCATCACTAATCAAAAATGGTTTTAACTCTTCAATAATGTCTTTAATTCTTTTTATAATATCCTCATTGTTTTGCATTTTTATCACCTCCGTTTATTATAGACGCGTTTAAGAGTATTGTAAAGGTTGTAAGAAAAAACATTTTTTGATATAATACACCTAGAGGTTAATTGTATGGGGAAAAATTATAAAGAAGGTTCAATTGTTTTAGGGACAGTTACAGGGATAAAAGATTATGGTATTTTTGTTAAATTAGATAATAAACATAGTGGACTTATTCATATTTCAGAAATAGGTAATCACTATGTAGATGACTTAAATAAATATGTTACTTTAAATGAGCTTATTAGAGTAAAAATATTAGAAAAAAGTAGCGATAATCTTTTTAAATTAAGTATAAAAAACGTTGATTACAGAATAACAAAAAGGTATGGAAGTAAAATTATTGAAACTCCTAGTGGCTTTAATAATCTTGCATTACACCTTGATTATTGGATAGATAAAGAACTAACAACCTCAAAAAAGTAAAAAAATATACAAAATGTCAAATAAATTATTGACATTCGAACAATTAACTGGTATATTTAATTCTGTCAAACGGTTTTGGGCGATTAGCTCAGTTGGTTAGAGCACTTGCCTTACAAGCAAGGGGTCATAGGTTCGAGTCCTATATCGCCC
>CALVKV010000077.1 GCA_944333305.1 uncultured Bacilli bacterium | reverse complement strand
ATAATTTATGTAAAAAAACTATAGTTGTAAACGTAACTTAAATTTCTCTACTACATTTACCACTTCCTTTCTTTTACAAATTAATCATATCAATTAAAAGTGTAAGAATTATTAAAAAAATATGGGAAATTATGGGAAAATAAAAAGAATCATAAAGATTCTTTAGTTGATATAATTATATTAAACTAAAATTTACGAAAAATATAAGGATTACTACTACTTCCATCTCCCTCTATAATTTTAACATTAGATGTTAAATAGACAACTGGATTAATAACAAAAAAGTTATTATAGGTTAAAATGTATTGCAAATAACTTGTTCCACTAATACGAAACACATAATCAGACCTAATGGTATAAGGTGTAATAGTAGTAGTAGTAACTATCGATAACCAATCATTAGTTGCACAACGAGATGCTCCTGGTACACGCTGATCATGCCAATGACTTAATTGTATATCTAAACATCTATTTCTATCCATTGTTGTATCTCCACTTGTGGCATATCCTATATCACTAGGATACATTAAGCCAACTTTGCCTACCCAATTTGTAGCTCTTCCATTATATACAGTTGTTCCTCGCTCATATGAATAAAAATGACTCGTCAATCCAGTAGTTGAACTTTCAAAGTTTGAGGTTCCACCTAAATACCATAGAGTATCTCCTATCATATTTTTTGCTTCAGCATTCAAATTATTAGTCCAATAATCTCCTGAATTTAAATTCTCCATTAATGGTGAACTAGTCCAATCACTTGTTGGTCCAAAGTAAATAGAACCTGTAGTTTGCATTCTTATTAACTTTAGTCTTTGTTCCATATTTCCTGTTCCATCATCTACTGTAAACACTCCTATTATTCTCCATAATTCATCATTAAATGTTACATAATTATTAGGATTACTTCCTATATATCTATAATCTGTTAAAGCTTCTGTCTGTTCTGTTGCAGGATGGCTAAACGTCCACATCTCTTTTTGTTGTTCACTAGTTGCATTATTATAATCTAAGTCTTCTGAATTTGCTTTCGCTAATAATGTATCTACTGCTAATGGTCTTTCTTGGCTTACTTCTACTCTTAACTTTCCACTAAATACTTGGCCAGAATAGTTACCATCTACTTCATCAGTTATCCATAACTTTAAATTATATTCATTTGTACTATTTCCTTCTATTGTTCCAGAGTCTAATATTCTATTTGGATTCGCTCCTATTCTTGTTAGTAATGTTGCACCACTGTCTAATCCATTTTTATTTAAATTATACTTTAAATACTTATCATCTATTCTAGTATCATTATCTCCTATACTATTATCATCTAAATAGATTGTATAATCTACTGCCTTATTTCCATTATTTATTAGTTTAAAATTTGAACCTTCTAATTCTAATCCTTTTTTATCACTTATACCTATTGCACTATCTAAACTTATCCCTTCACTAGTTTCATCTAATACTAATTCTAACTCTCCTACTTTTACTATTTGATCTGTTCCTGATAGTTGTGTAGAAAAGTAAGCATAAGCGATAGCAAGTAATAGAATTAATACTATTAATATACTTATAATTATTGCTGTTACTTTCTTCTTTTTATCTTTCATATACGTCTCTCCATATTCTTTATTCTTATCTATATCACTTATTCTTATACCTTAAATAACTATTTTAATATTGACACATATAATCCTCTGTATCAATTATTTTGACATTATAAAAGAATAGAATAATCTCTTACTCTATTCTTTTTACACTATGAAAGAAAGTAATTTTATTACTTAGGTTAGGGTTAAATGACCCCCCCCCCAGGTAACATATTGTAAACATGCTTTCTTCATATTTTTTACCTTCTTTCCTTATCTTTATCTTTAATGATTTAATTTTATCATATCTTAAATAAATATGTAAAGAAGTTCTAGTTTTAATTCTTACTATTTTCTATAACATAATCATCTATATCATTTAAAGTATTTGTAAGAAAAGCATAATCTTCCATATACATTAGCACTTCACTAGCAGCTCCTTTAAAATAATATCCTGGTATAGCATTATCTTCATAATTAATATTGCCTTTATAAAATTTTACAAAGCTCTTATTAGCGTTATTAATCTTTTCTAAATACTTTTTAGCTTTAACATTATTTTCTTGTTTATAATAAAGAACAAAAAGCGGAAATAACATTTCTAAATATTCTTCTTTATATTTTTTATATAAATCAAGCATTGGCTTTTCTTCTTCTAAAACTGCATATAAAGCCATTAACATATATCTAGCACCTGTATTATCATTCTCATTTAATCTAAGTATCTCTTTACAAACATCAATTGCTTTCTTATATTTACCAGCTTCACTCAAAGTTCTAGCTTTTATATAAAGTCCCCTAATATATGGTCTTGTTTCAAAAAGGCCATAAAAATGTCCAATATTATCTTCATCAAAAAAGCCTTCTTGTTCTAGTCTTTTCTTCTCAAAAGCAAGACTATCGTCTAAAATTTTATTAGCTTTAATTGTATTTTCTTCCAAATCCATTAAAAATAACTTTGCATCAAAACAAGCATTACTAGTCTTAAAAGCTTTTTTAGCAAGACTTATAGCTTCTTTTTTAGTTTTAGCTTCTTGAGCCTGTTCTAACAACTCATAAGCATCATCTAAAGCTGTATTTTCATATTCAATATCACCATCATTATATTTTTTTGCAAACTCATCTAATGCTTTTTGAATATCATCCTCCGTTTCCAAATTTGCATCCTCCAAAAATTTGTTTAACATATTATTAATTTTGTTATCCATAACTACCTCCTAATACTATTATAACAAACTTTTATCTTAATTCCTTCTATTTTTACTTATTAATTCTAAAGGTACAGTTAACTGTTTAATTCTTTCAATAATCCTTTTCGCTTTAACCTTTTCACTGCCATTACTAGTAATACTTAACGCATTCTCTAACTCTTTTAAACTTAAATTAGAAGTAAAGAAAGTAGGTAATTCTTCTTCCATTCTATACTGAAGTATCGGTCCTAATACTTCATCTCTACTCCATGCAGTCGTATTTTCTGCTCCTATATCATCTAATAATAATAAAGGTACAGTCTTAATAAAATCAAACCTTTCTTCGTAATCACTTCCAAAAGATGACTTTAAACTTCTAAGTAACTCAGGATAATATACTAAAGCCGAATTTATATTTTTCTTAGCAAGCTCATTAAAAAGTGCTGCAATTAAATAAGTCTTTCCACTCCCAAAAGAACCACTTAAATATAACCCTTTACCACTTTTATTTTTTAAATAACTATCCATAAATTCTTTAAAATATTTAAAAATAGGAAGTCTTTTATTATCATCACAATAAGCCTTAGAAAAACTAGCATCACTTATTTCTTTAGGTAAATCAAAACAAGTAATATTCTTTTTATAAGCATAAGTATTTTCTTCTTTAATAAGCTTAGAACAAGGTAAATAACTAAAGTTTAAGCCATTGCCATCCTTTAAAGCTGTATAAACATGTCCTCTTAAAGCATTAGGGCAATTCTTTAAGCCTTTACACTTTTTACAGTTTTCTTCCTCTCTAACACAATCTTCAATGCTAGAAGTATATTTAATTAAAGCTTCTAAAGGTAAATCTATTTTATCTACATAATTCTTAAAATAAGCATCACTTAACGCTTCACCATAATAACTTTTTAATTTAGTAACATCATTTTTCTTAACTAAAGTACCAACTTTCCTCATAACTACACTTCCTAACTAAACACTTTACTATTATCATCTTCAAAATCTTTTTCAAAATTATATATTGCGTTAGCAATAACATAAAAAGCCGATCCCATAATAGAAGCCATATTTTCTAAACCAAGATTATTAAAACGACCTACTATTTTAGAAGCTCCTGTTAATATGGCACTATAATGCACATTCTCACTAGCTTTCAATCTTAAACTATCAGTATTCAAGTCTGTATAAAGATATTCTTCTAAACAGCCACCAGTACAATAATTAAAACTATAATTTAAGCTTTCATAATATTCTATATTTACAAACTCTTCATCAGTTAAATTAGTGGCATAATAACCTAAAAGAAAAGCATAATGTTCAACAACTTTATCATACTCTAATTCTTCATCTTCTCTAAAACCCATAACTTTTCTAGCTATTCTATCTGTTTTATCTAAATCTTCATGCATAAACATCACCTGCTAATTACATTTTATCATTAAATTTAGATTTTTAACATCTTTTTTATTATTTCATAAACTATTACAGGTGATGTTTATGAAATTCAAAGGAAATAAACACAGTCCCTTTTGTAGATGCAATTTTTGCAAACAAAAAAGAAGAACAAGTCTTCTTTACTTAGGAGCACTTCTAGCTTTAGCAGTTATAATCTGTTATCAAGCAATATTACTTTTATTTTTAGTTACAAGAATTCATGCTTTATTATTATTAATAGAATTAGTGCTTTTCATACTGCTTCTTATCTTTCTCATTTTTTAAAACAAATTCACTCGTCAATTTTAATTTATCAAAAAAAACTCCTAATTCTACACATTTATCTAAACTAGAAGGATAAATGTCTATCTTAAGAGGTATCGTAATATTTATAAGTAAATAAAGATATTCCTCCTCTTTATAATGATACCTATGTTGATATAATCTAAAATTACTTATCATATCTGCATCCATACAATTACTCTTAAAAAAATGTATAAAATCCTCTGCAGGTTTTGCCAAATGAGCTTTTTCTAAACTTATGAAATAATCATTAGTAGCAGCAATAAAATGATTAAGTTCACATTTCCCATGGGCATAAACATATCTTTCTCTTGTTTTTTCTCTCATTATTTTATACCAAGACTCTACCAAACTTTTAGCATAATTTAAAGCGCTATATATAATAGAAACATTTCTTATAAAAAGGTATTCAGAAGGAGCCATATAAACTTTATTTTCTACTAAGTCCTGTAAAGTAAAATAATATTCTTCTAAATAATTTATTTTTCTATTAAACTCATCATATTCTTCTTTTAATTTATCTTTATCTACTTCCTTATAAACAGTAGTTTTATTTTGCAAATCACTAAGAGCATAAACTAAATGTTTAGCAACCTCATCATTATCTAAATTTCTTTTATCTAAATAATTAAAATATAACTCCTCTTCAGTTACCTTAAATGGTCTTAAATAGCTATTAACATTATGATCATCTAAATATTTATATATTTTTTCAATATCATATTTCTTTTTTCTTTTTATTATTACTTTCTCATCATCAAAAGATAAAACTCTAATATCTTTTAAATATGTATATTTACTTATACATTTATCCTTCATCTGTTTCCGTAATAGTTGTAGGTATAATTAACTTTGTACCTATTTTTAAATTATCTAAATCGTTATATTCTGCTATAGTCTCTCTATTAGTTTTATATTTAGCCATAACTTCCTCTAAATTATCATCTTCTCTCAAAATATAAACAGAATAAGTCGCATATGTTTCTTCTGTATTAGCAAAACTCTCAAATATAGAATCCATAACTTCTTTATTATTTTCATTATTAGTCTTAACTTCTACATCATCACTCTTATTTAAACTAACAGTCTCTTCTTCTAAATTTATTTTATTACTCACATCATCAAAGTTAGGTAAAGCATCATCATTTATTTCTTCATTTTCAGTTTTTAAAACTTCAATATCATCTTCTGCCATTGCATCATCTAAAACCTCTGCACTAGAAGATTTTTCTTCTCTAACATCTTCTTTAGTATCTTCAAGTTTCTCCTCTTCTAAGACCTCTTCACTATCTTCTTCTATTACATCTATATCAACCTTTTCAAGGCCTTCAATTAATACCTCTATTTTAACTTCTAATGACTCTTCATTAACAATGCCATAAGTAAAATTATTAATATCTATTTTCCTTTTCTCTTCATCAAGCGAACTAGTAAGCATAATCTCTACTGGTATTTTATAATTAAACTCTTCTTCAATAGTACTAGCTTCTGTCATTTTATAAGTACCACTAATCACCAAATTACCTTCAATTTCACTATCATTTATAAAGGCTAAATCAGGTTCTAATGAAATGCTTGTAATTTCACCTACCATTGTCTTAAAAGCTATTTCTTTTTCTAAAGTTATTATTTGTCTCATAATTCTCTAACATTCCTTTCTATCGTCCTTTCAGTCCTCTGAAAGGCACAAATTGAGATGAAAATTAATAACA
>CALVKV010000076.1 GCA_944333305.1 uncultured Bacilli bacterium | reverse complement strand
ACAACTAAATCTTTTAAATCTTCATTAGCATCATCATAGTCATCATCTTCATCTGTATCACCAGAGTCATAGTTATCTTCCTCTTCTTCATCTGGTAAAATTGTGTCTTCTTTTATTTCCTCTTCTTCATCTTCTTCGTCATCATCTTCTGTTACTTTAACGATTTTATCAGAGGTGTGACGACTTCTTAAGTCCCAGGTACCATCTTCTAAAAGAATAAATCTTTTGTCTGTTGTTAATAAAGTATAATAATCTCCTATTTTCTCTTCAAAAGTCTTATTAGGAAGTTCTAGTAATGTTACTACTCTTTTGAATAGGTCAGCAGTATTCATTTTTCCTTCTTCCTCTAATATATAATAAGTTATATCCTTGTGAGATAATAATTCTAAATCTTCTTTTTTCATTTTAGATAACTTCATAAAAATTCCTCCTATAGCTAAGACATTATATGTAATAATTTTTTATTTGTGTATTAAATCATATAAACTTATAGCATGATTTTATATAAAAGGCAATACTTTTTTATATATTTATATTTTTTTACACATTAATTTTGATTTAACACTTCAATTATTAATATGCTAACATATGCAAAATAGGTTTTAATATAACTTTTATTCTACTTTTAGTTTTGAATGATAGCAAACTATAATACCTCTTTTTTATTTTTCTTTTGCTTTAATTTATCTCGTATTATATCAAATATAGGAAAAAGTAGTTGATAAACAAATATAATTAAATAGATTACATCAACTGGAAAATTTGAGACTAATCCCCAACTTATTTCTAACCCCAATGTAAATATAATTATTATAAATTCAAGAATCATGAAAATACTAAACATAGTAGTAAATATGATTATAAAACTCCAATGATTTTCTTTACATTGTTTTAAATCTTTCTTTAGATACTCTTGCCAAAAAAATGTATATAATAATATAAAAACGGCTATACATATTATAAATATTATAATATTAATTTCATAAATTTCTTTACTAAACAAAATACCTGTACTTATGCCTACTTTTTTGGTATTAATAAAAGATAAATTAAATATTATGAAACTAACTATACTAAATATTAAAATATGTAATATGGTTTTGAAAATTATTATAATATTATTTTTAGATTTTATTGACATTATTTAAAACTCCTTCTTACATTTTTTCTGGTACTTCAATTGCAAGAATATCAAGTAATTCTTCATTAGTTTCTTTAACTAATTTTGTTAAAGTAAGCCAACTTTCTCTTACTTTTTCATCACTTTCTGTTAAGATGTGATTTGCCTCATAAAATCTACTGAATAAACTTGTCAAGTTGTAAAGGTAATCTGCTATAGAACTTAAATCTTTATTATTATAAGCTTTATGTAAAATGTTATTCTTCTCCATTAATAAAAGGATTATTTCTTTTTCAGTATCTGTTGGTTTATTATAGTAGTTATTATAGTTTATACCTTGTTCTTCTGCTTTATTCAAGATAGATTTCATTCTAATAGTGTTATATAAAATGTATGGACCAGTTTTTCCTTCTACATCAATAAATTTACTAGGTTCAAAGATATAGTCTGTTGTTCTATTAGGTAAGAAGTCAGCATATTTAATCGCAGCGATAGCGATTTTTTCAGAGATTTCTTCTTTATTATCAATATCTTTATTCATATGAGTAAGTATTTCTTCTTTAACGCTTTCTATTAAACTTTTTAAAGTAGCAGCATTACCATCTCTTGTTTTAAATGGTTTACCATCAGTTCCATTCATTGTTCCAAAACCATAATACTCTAAAACTGTATCTTTAGAGACAAGTCCTGTTTTATAGGATGCTCTAAATACTTGTTCAAAGTATAATCCTTGACGCATATCTACTATATACCATATTTCTTTAGGATTAAATCTTTTCATACGTGAAGTGATAGTAGCTAGTTCTCTTGTAGCATAAAGAGTTGCGCCATTACTTTTAATAACAACTAAAGGAGGCATAGGAGCTTTATCATCTTCTTCTATTACCTCAACTATTTTGGCTCCTTCACTTTCTATTAAATAGCCAGATTTTTCCATAGTATCAATAGTTTCTTTTATGTAAGGAAAAGCATCACTTTCTCCTTCCCATAAATCAAAATCTGTATTTATTTCTTTATAAATATTTTTTATATCTTTAATAGATATCTCTTTTATTTTATCCCAAAGAGCGACATAACCTTTATTTTTACCTGATTCTAAGTTAGCAGTTATTTCTCTTACTTCATCCATTATCTCTTCGTTTTCTTTAGCTTTTATACTTGCAGCAGGATATATTTCTTCTAAGTCTTTTCCTGTGATAGGTAACTCATCCCAAGTTGGTTCTTCTTTTCCACTAAAATAGTTAAGATTAGGGTATCTTTGTTTTATCTCATAGATTACCATTCCAGACTGACGTCCAATATCACCAAAGTGGACATCTGATATTACTTCTTTACCAAGATGTTTGGCAAGACGTTTTAAAGCTTCTCCAATATTGGCACTTCTTAGGTGTCCTACATGAAGAGTTTTAGCAATGTTGGCACCACCATAGTCAATGATAATTCTGTCTTCGTTAAGTTTTTCCACATCTTTTGTGGAATCATTTATAAGTTTTTCCACATATTCTGTTAATAACTCATCTTTAAAACTTAGGTTAATAAAACCAGCACCAGCGATATTAATATCTTTGAAGTATCCTGTTTCTTCTAAACATTTAACCAGTTCTTCTGCAATATCTCTTGGAGATTTATGCATTACTTTGGCAAGCTTCATGGCATCATTAATTTGATAATCGCCCAACTCTTTTTTACTACTTGTTAAAAGTTTAACTTCTTCTATTGGAATGTTATTTTCCTTAAACTTATTTAATATATCTTTTTCAACAGTATTTAAAAAATTCATAATGTCCTCCTTTTTTATTTTTTAATCTAATACTTTTTCAACTTCACTTATTAACTGTTCTTTATTAGGAATATAATATGTATATGTCGAAGCGAAAATATTATTTGATAGTCCTCCTAAAGCATATTCCATATCTATTTCCTTTTTGCCTTTGCAAAGTATTATTCCTATTGGTTTATTATCATACTCATCATTTATTTCAGAGTCGTAGTAATTCAAGTACATATTCATTTGCCCAGCATATTCTGGTTTCATTTTTCCTATTTTTAAATCAATAAGAACATAACATTTTAATATTTTATTGTAAAATACCATATCAACATAATAGTGAGTATTTCCAAGAGTTATTCTTTGTTGTGTACCAACAAACATAAAACCTTTACCAAGTTCAAGCAAAAAATCTTCCATATGTTTCACTAGTTTTCTTTCTAAATCTTTTTCTAAAAGTGGTTTAGGTTCTTTTAAGTTTAAAAATTCAAATACATATGGTTCTTTCAATATATCTTCGGGTACACTTAATGTTTGTCCTTCCTTTGAAAGAGTATATACTTTTTCTTTATTACTCTTGCCTTCAGACAATAATAATCTTTCAAATAATGAAGTATCTATTTGTCTTTTAAGCTCCCTAACACTCCAGTTAGAGTTTATACATTCCTTTTCATAAAAATTTCTTTCATCTATATTTTCAATGCTTAATAGTTCACAATAGTGTGACCAGCTTAATTTTCCAGACAGTGTCTGGAATTTTGGATATGTTATATAAAATCTACGCATATTAAATAAATTACTAACTGAAAAACCAGAACCTAATATTTTTCTTAATTCTTTTGATAGTTCTTTCATTACTTGTTTCCCATATTCGGCTTTTATATTACCGTTTTGTTCGTTTTCTACTATTATTTTTCCAACGTTCCAATATGCTAGTAACATTGTATTATTTACTTCATAAGCAACTTTTTGCCTACTATTTACAATTACTTCTTTTATATCTTCTATTATTTTTTTATTAGTTATTAGGCTTTGCATGAGCAATCCTCCTCTTTAAAATATTACAACACTCTCCATTCTACTTTAAATTCATGTTTAAAGTCATTACCCTCTATTTGATATATAACTTCATAAGTAGTATTATCTTTATTTATATTAAATGTTTGCATGGGAACAAAACCTGTTTGTTTTAAGTCTTTTAAAAATACTTCAAAATTAGTTTTCTCATTTGAGATAAACTTATAACTTAAAATAGTATCTTCTGTTTCTCGTAGCATAATATTATCATCAAGAAAAATAGTTAAAACAGCTTTGTCATCTTGATATTGAATTAGATTTTTCTCATCATCTAGTATTCCTTTACCTTCATAAAATAATTCTTCATCTTTATTTTTTATTTTAGCTTTTATAAATATATCCTTCATAAAGATTTCTCCTTTTTTCTGCTACGATTATAACAAAAAAGCTGGCAAGTTACAACTTCTTTGTTTTAACTAGCTTTTTTTGGGTATTACTAAAATTAGGTGATATATATGAAAGTGTTTAAAAAGTGTTTAAAAATATTTATAATTCTTATAGCAATTTTTATTATTGGAAATGTATGTGTCTATACTTATGCTAAGTTAAGTCCTAAGATAGAGATTAAGAATGCTAATAGTTTTATGCTTTTTGATAAAGATAATGAGGTTTTTTTTCAAGGAAGTGGATCAAGAGAATGGATTAGTCTTGATGATATATCACCTTATTTAGTGGAAGCGACTATAAATACTGAAGATAAGAATTTTTATAATCATATTGGCTTTGACTATTTAAGAATATTAAAGGCACTTTTTGTTAATATAACTAGTGGTACTACTAGTCAAGGGGCAAGTACTATTACTCAACAATATGCTAAAAACTTATTTTTAGATTTTGATAAGACTTGGCAAAGAAAATGGGATGAAATGTGGTATACAATAGAAATAGAGTCTCACTATAGTAAAGATGAGATATTAGAAGGATATTTAAATACTATTAATTATGGACATGGTAAATATGGAATAGAGACTGCTAGTAAGTATTATTTTGGAAAGAGTGCTAAAGATTTAACTTTGGCAGAGGCTGCTATGCTTACTGGTATTCCTAAGTCTCCTAGTAATTATTCTCCTTTTGTTGATTTAGAGAAGGCGACAGAAAGACAACAGATGATTTTAAAGAGTATGTATGATGATGGGGTTATTAGTGAAGCTGAATATAATAAAGCTCTTGATGAAGAGTTAAAATTTGTGGGAGAGGAAGAAGAGGAAAGATTAGAAAGTGTTATGTACTATCAAGATGCTGTTATAGAAGAATTGCAAGGTTTAGATGAGATTCCTGAATCTTTTTTAGAAACTGGAGGTCTTAAAATTTATACTAGTCTTGATATGGATGCTCAAAAAGAATTAGAGGATACTGTAAAAAATACAATGCCTGACAGTATTTTAGAAACGGCTAGTGTTATGATGGATCCTAATACTGGTAGAGTTATTGCTTTAGTTGGTGGAAAAAACTATAATGAATCTGAGTTTAATAGAGCGACAGATGCTAAAAGACAAGTTGGCTCTACAATGAAAGCATTTTTATATTATGCAGCGCTAGAAAACGGTTTTACTGCTTCTACTACTTTCACTAGTGAAGAGACAACATTCACATTTAATAATGATCAAACTTATTCTCCACAGAACTATAATGGAACTTATGGAAATAAGCCTATTTCTATGGCTACTGCAATCGCTTATTCTGAAAATATTTATGCTGTTAAGACACATATGTTTTTAGGAGAAGATACACTTGTTGATATGGCTAAAAGATTGGGAATTACTTCTAAGCTTGATGAGGTACCTTCTCTTGCTCTTGGTACTAGTGAAATAGGTATGTTAGAAATGGCTGGAGCATACTCTGCTTTTGCTAATGAAGGATATAAAGTATCACCACATTTTATTACAAAAGTTGTAGATAAAGAGGGAAATGTTTTATATGAAGCGGATGAAGAAAAAGAACTTATTTTGAACTCTAGCTTAACTTTTATATTAAGTAATTTATTGACAGCTACTTACGATGCTAATTTTATTGATTATAACTATCCTACTGCTGTTAATCTTGCTAGTAGAATGACTCATAAATATGCTTTGAAAAGTGGTACTACTAATACTGATAACTGGTATATCGGTTATAATAAAGATATTGTAACGGCCGTCTGGTGTGGTTATGACGATAGTAGAGAATTAGAATCTAGTGAATATAAATATGCTCAAAATATTTGGTTAAATACTATGGAAAACTATATGGCGGATAAAGATGAAGCTTGGTATGAACAACCGGAAAATGTAGTTGGTGTTTTAGTTAATCCTATTACTGGAAAACCTGCTGTTGATAGTGATGAGAAAAAAATCATTGAATATTATGTTAAAGGTACTGAGCCTAGTGAAGATGATCCTGTTTTTGATGAGATTAGTGAAAATACTAGTAGTAATTAGTATAATTTAAATTTTTGTTCATAGAATTACTTTGAGAGGATGATTTTATGAATAATAATTATGAGACTTATCCTAATCAAAGTACTGACCCACCTTATCAAAACTTTGATTATGATTATACTCCTA
>CALVKV010000075.1 GCA_944333305.1 uncultured Bacilli bacterium | reverse complement strand
AAAATATATCTCAACTAATTTAATTGAACAAAAATATATAAATGATTTAGTATTAAAAGATTCTAAAAGAATAGATGCGTTAGAAAAGGCCTGTTGTTTAAAAAAATAATGATTTGGTGTAGGAAAAATAAATGATAATGAAATAATTTAAAAATATGCCTTTATCAATAGATTTTCGTAATAGTTAATTATTTAAAGCTGGTACAGCTAGATTAGAAAATTATAGCATTTATAAGAAATAAAAATGTGTAATTTTATTAGCAAACTATGGATGTAAAATTAAATATTAGAGAATTTTTAAATGCACCTGATTTTTATTTTGATAATAACATTTACATTTTAAAAATAAAAATAGATTATAAGTTTAATATTATTGATGATGTGTGTGAATTTATACTTATCAAAACTTTTTGCTAAAAATAACGAACATATTGAAATTGAAAAGAATATTTGCTACAATCAGAATGTAATGATAGAAGAAGAATTAAGTGAATTAACTTTATAAGTTTATAAAAAGATAGCAGGTGAATTTTGTGAAAGTAACATTGTTTTTAAATGATAAAATTATAGATTTTAAATTGCCAGAAGAAGTATCTGGAAGCTATACTTTTGATTTTAATGATAAAGAAGAAAGCAAACTAATAAATATAGAAGCGAACGAAGGCAAATGGGTTCTTTATGAAACAAGTGATGTTAAGATTCTCACTAGTAATGGTACTAGTGAGAAAGAAGTTCTTTTACCTGATAATTTTTATATATTAAAAAGAAACAATATAAATTATTTAATTCATGTTAATGATATAAGTTTCAAAAATGTAGCAGTATATTCGTATAATTCTAATATAAATTTAATAGTAGGAAATGTAAGCACTGCTACTATTAATTATAATTGTCCTTATTTAAATAATTTATCAGCAAAGGTTTATATTAAAGAAGGAAAATTAATATTAGAAAAGAGTAATGCTCTTCCTATTTATATTAATAAACATATTTTAGCTAGTAGTAATTATACAATAAATAACGGAGATTTAATTGAAATATATGGTTTAGCTTTGCTATTTTTAAATAATCTATTAATAACAAATTTAGTGGCTAATATTAACTTAGAAACTTCAAAATTAACTAGTTATTCTTTTCCAGAAATAGATAAACCTATCAATGTTGATGTTAAAGATATAGATCTATATAGTAAAGATGATTATTTTTCTAAGTCTCCTCGTCTTAGAAGAATTATTGAAACAAAAGAAATAAAATTAAGTGCACCACCACGTGAAAATGATTCTAACCAACTACCTTTAATACTTACCATTGGCCCTATGCTTACAATGGGTATTATGTCTTTAACTATGCTTCTTAATACAGTATCCCGCATTTATTCTAAAGAAACGACAGTGGCAGACTCTTGGCCTCAACTTGTTACTAGTGGGGCAATGTTAGTTTCTATGTTAGTATGGCCATTAGTTACTCAGTGGTATAACAGAAGAATGAAAAAGAAACATAAAGAAGAGTTAATAAAAAAATATACAGCTTATTTGGATGAGAAGAGAAAAGAGTTAACAGAAGAAGCTAAGTTGCAGAAAAATATTTTGTTTGAAAATTTAATAACAGTTAATGAATGTTTAAATATTATTAAGAATAGAAGTATTAACTTTTGGGATAAAAGAGTTGATCAGAGTGACTTTTTAGTAGTAAGACTTGGTATAGGTAAAGAAAAACTAGATGCAAAAATAGAGTATCCTGAAGAAGGATTTACTATTGATGAGAGCGAATTAAGGGATGCTGCAGATAAATTAGTAGAGGAATTTAAATATATTGAAAATGTTCCTATAGGGTATTCTTTGTATGAAAATAAAACAACTGCAATTATGGGAGAAAGATATAAGGCAGTTAATTTTGTCCATAATGTAATTGTTCAACTATTAGCATTTTATAGTTATGAAGATATTAAAATAGCTGTTTTCACTAATGAAAATAATAAAGCTAGTTTTGAATACCTTAGATATCTAAAACACACTTTTACTAATGAGATGAACTTTAGATTTTTTGCAACTGATTTAGATTCTACTAAAAATGTGGCAGATTATTTAGAATTAGTTGCTAATCAAAGGCTAAATCAAAAACAAGGAAAAAGTAATCCATATAAACCACATTATTTAGTTATAGTTGATGACTTAGAGATGCTTAAAAGATATGATTTAATTAAGACTATAACTGAAACAGAGGATGATGAAGATATTGGTTTTAGCCTTTTGATAATAGAAAATAGATTAAGTAAGTTACCAAGTAAATGTAATAATTTTATTACTGTTGGTGATAATAATTCTGGTGTATTAAAGAATTCTTATGAAAAGCAAGAACAGATAGCTTTCTCTGATGAGATTAATTATAATATTGATATGATGCAAATTACTAAAGTATTATCGAATATTCCAATTGAGTTTGAAGAAGGCTTAAAAGAATTGCCAGATATGATTACTTTTCTTGAAATGGAAAAAGTAGGAAAAGTAGAACAACTTAATATTTTAAATAGATGGAATACGTCTGACTCTACTACTAGTTTAAAAGCAGAAGTTGGAGTTTCTGAAGATGGAGATTTAATGTATCTAGACCTTCATGAAAAGTATCATGGCCCTCATGGCTTAATAGCAGGTATGACAGGTAGTGGAAAATCAGAATTTATTATTACTTATATTCTATCAATGGCTATTAATTATAGTCCTGATGATGTTTCTTTTATTTTAATCGATTATAAAGGAGGAGGTTTAGCAGGTGCTTTTGAAAATAAAGTTACTGGAATCAATCTACCACATTTAGCAGGAACAATAACAAATTTGGATAAAGCTGAGATGGATAGGACATTGGTTAGTATTAATAGTGAATTACAGAGGAGACAAGCTTTATTTAATAATGCAAGAGATAGTTTAGGTGAAAGTACTATTGATATTTATAAATATCAAAGATTCTTTAAGGAAGGACGCTTAACGGAGGCAATTCCACATTTGTTTATAATATGTGATGAATTTGCAGAACTTAAAAGTCAACAACCAGATTTTATGGATAATTTAATATCAGTAGCAAGAATAGGACGTAGTTTAGGTGTTCATTTAATTCTGGCAACACAAAAACCAAGTGGTGTTGTTAATGACCAAATTTGGTCTAATACTAAGTTTAGAGTTTGTTTAAAAGTTCAAGATGAAGCTGATAGTAAAGAAATGTTAAAACGTCCAGAAGCTGCTAGCATAAAACAAACAGGAAGATTTTATTTACAAGTTGGTTATGATGAATATTTTGCACTAGGACAATCTGCATGGTGTGGTGCTAAGTATTATCCATCTGAAAAGATTGTTAAACAAGTAGATAAAAGTATAAACTTTATAAATGACTTTGGGGTTCCAATTAAAAGTATTCAGGCAGCACCTTCTAGGCGAGTAGAAGCAAAGGGAGAGCAGATAACTTCTATATTAAAAAGTATTATTGATATTGCTAATTCTGTTAATAAGAAAGCTAAGAGGTTATGGCTTCCAAATATACCTAATGTAATTGTTATAGATAAATTAGTAGAAAAATATAATATCAATATTAATTCTTATAACATTGAAGCTATTGTAGGAGAATATGATGCTCCAGAAAAACAAGAACAGGGTATTGTTAAATATAACTTTTTAGATGATGGTAATACTCTAATATATGGTAATGATGGTGCCGAAAAAGAAATGCTTCTAAATGCCATTATTTATTCAACCTGTAAATATCATGGAACACAGGAACTAAACTATTATATTATCGATTATGGTTCAGAAACTTTAAGAAGATTTATTGGCTTGCCTCATGTAGGAGGAATAGTCTTTCAAGGTGAAGATGAGAAATATAATAACTTACTTAAACTATTAAGAGAAGAGTTATCAAGAAGAAAGAGGCTATTTGTAAATAGTGGTGGAAGTTACTTAAATTATATTAAGACTTCAGAAGATAAACAACCAGTTATAACTGTTATTATAAATAATTTTGATTCTTTATATGGAAGTAATCCTAATCTTTATGAAGAAATATCAGATTTAATTAGGGATTCTGTTAATTATGGTGTTGTATTTATTATAACTGCTAATGCTATAAATTCGATTAGTAGTAAATTAACATCTAATTTTACTAATGTTTATGCTTATAAATTAAAAGATACTAGTGATTATAGTAGTGTTTTAGGACTTAGAGCTAAAACTATGCCAAGAGATATTTTAGGTAGAGGTTATCTTAAAAATGACGGTATACATGAATTTCAAACAGCTAGTATTACAGAAGATGAGTCTAATTTAAGTGATTATTTAATGGATTTTATATCAAAAGAAAAAGAGAAAACAGATATAAAAGCAAAAAGAATACCAACTCTTCCAGATATTATTAGATATAATGATATTTTAGAAGAAGTATCTAATTTAAGAAATGTCCCTATAGGTATTAGTAAAAAAGATTTAGAAATAGTAACAGTAGACTTTTTAGCAACACCTGGTAATATTATTACGGCAAATA
Organism: uncultured Bacilli bacterium; assembly: GCA_944333305.1. The sequence goes on along the minus strand of CALVKV010000075.1, from coordinate 2,198 downwards.
GAATTAATAGTAGCTTAAACTTTATTAAAAGTTTATTAATGGTAATTAATTCTATTAAAGGTAGTACTTTAATGGTTATAGATGTAACAAAAGCTTTAAATTTAGATAGAAATGAATATCCTAATTATTATACAGAAGATATTGCAGAAATTTTAGGTAAAATAATTGAATACTTACAAAAATTAATAGACTCTAAAAGTGAAAATGAAGGTGTTGTTTTGATTTATGGTCTTGCTAAATTTATTTCCAAATTAAATGACAATAATAAGATGTTAGAGTTTATTAAGAAGATAAAAGAATATGAGAAGATTAGTGTAATTGTAGTAGATGATGCTGCTAAAATTAAACAATATGCTTTTGAATCTTGGTTTACAGGAACATTTAGTAGTAATGATGGTATCTTTATTGGTAGAGGTGTAAGTGATCAAAATGTACTTCGTTTATCTACAATAACAAAAGAAATGTCAAAAGATATTAAAAACAATATGGCTTATTATATAAGTGAAGGGTATGCAACACTTCTAAAAGTTATTGATTTTGTTAGTAAAGAGGAGGAACAAGATGAAAAATAAAGTTTTAGTTAAGTTAATAGTTCCAGAATTAGATGCTACTTTTGATGTTTTTATACCAGTCAATGAATTAGTATGGAAAATAAAAAAATTAATTTTGAAGTCAGTTAGTGATCTTAATAATATTAATACTTTTAATGATCTTGACTGTGTATTAATAAATAAAGATAATAGTAAAATTTATAATAATAATGAAATAATTTTAGAAACTGATATTAGAAATAGTAGTGAACTCATTTTGATATCAAGATAGGAGAGAGTAAAATGACTTATCAAGAATATTATGCTATGGTTAAAGAAAGGTTTAATAATTGTGTTAATACAACGGATGATAATTTGAGATCTAAAATTTTAACTTCTTTAGAAAATTGGTATCAAAAAAACTATGCTGATAAAGCTTTAGATGCTTGTAAGAAAAATGATGATATTACTTTGGTTAGTATAAGTAATGATATTGAGTTTATTTGTTCAAAATCTGATTATTTAAAAGTTAAATTAACATATAATGATGAAACTTATAATAAAGGAGAGAAAATAAGTAGGGAGATATTCTCTTTAGTAAGAGAAAGTATTGATAAAAATGAGTTTACATTAACTTTAGAAGAATATAATAAATATTTAAGAGAATTAGAAAATTATAAAGAGAATATTTCAACATTATATAAAGATGATTATGCTTATCTTTTATCAGAAAGTATTTTAGATTTGGATTATTTATTAAATAAAGGTAAGGTTGATAGTTTCAGTTTTAGAACATCACATTATCTAGATAAATAAGTTGTATAAATTATTATCAATTTTAATTGACAGTTAATTGTTAATATATTATGATTTAATCAGATAGGATAACTATCAAAGCAAAGTTCTTTTGTAGAGAAAATGGGAACTTTATAGGTGTGTAATCAAACACAAAAATTCTTTGCTAAATCTTTTAAACTAGCAATACTGAGTCAAGCTATTCTCCAGTATCTTTTGCACCAGTAACTAAAATAATTGATGCAAGTGTAATTTTAGAAAATGTTGGAGTTGTTAGAGGGATAGATAAAGAAACTGCTGTTCAAAACACAATTGAAGAATATCTGAGATGTTCACATTTCAGGGATAAGATTGATAAGCTATTTAGAAATTTATTTTCTAAATATATGGAAACTACATTTTGTAGTTTTTATATATTTGGAAAATGGTTAGGCGATACTATGGAAATTAATGAGTTAGTTTCCTTATATAATGATTTAGATTTAAATTTTGTATAGGAACTATTGAAAATAAGTTGTTAAAACTAAAACAAGATTTAATAAAAAAATTAGTAATAGAATATAAAATTGTAAGGTAAATAAAAGGGAGGCTTGCTATGGATAAGATAAAAGTAGCGATTGATGCATCAAAAGCCATGGCTAATTTAAATAAGTTTGTTACTGAAAGTATTAATGTATCAAAAAAAAGTAGTAGTGAGCCTGTGGAAGATGTAGATATAGGAAATATTAATAATGAAACTAAGATAGAACAAACAAATACATCTAATACGCAAATAGATCTTACTAATATAGATAAAGGTTATAATATAGAAAATACAGATTTAAAGACATATCAAGCTAGTTTAGAAAAAGAATTAGAGTTATATCAGACTAT
>CALVKV010000074.1 GCA_944333305.1 uncultured Bacilli bacterium | reverse complement strand
CATTACTACGTACTCTTTTCTTAGCACTTCTAATATTTGGCATGTTTTTCACCTCACTTTTTGTAAACAATCTAATTCTATCAAATAATATATATTTTTGCAAATATTTTATAACTTTTTTGTTAATAATATAAAAAGAAAGGTTACGGTGATGATAATGCATGAAGTTGATTTAAGTAAATATAAATTAAGAACAGACTTAATAGTTGAACATCTTAATAGTTTTAAAGAATATGAAAAAAGTGAAGAGTTATATAATGATATAAAAATAGAGACCGTTACTTTAGATAAAGAAGCTGCCAAAACTATTTCTAAAAAAGAAGGAATTTATAAGACTATCTATTTTGAAGATGTAACAGATGAAACTAATTTTAATAATACCTTGCATGCTACTACTATTGCTTTAAAAGATTTATTAGAGAACATGAACATAAAGAAAAGCGATAGTGTTTTAATAGTAGGACTTGGCAATAGGAAAGCCACCCCAGATGCTTTAGGACCACTTACGATTGATGAAATAAAAATAACAAGACAAATAGTAGAATTAGGTCTACCATTAGATAATAAATATCGTATTATCTCCTCATTAGTACCAGGTGTCATGGGTACAACAGGAATTGAAACTAAAGAAATAATAGAAGGGGTAATAGAAAAAGCAAAACCTGACTTTTTAATTGTTATAGATGCTCTTGCCGCCTCAAGTATTGAACGAATTAATAAAACTATTCAGCTAACTGATACGGGAATTCATCCTGGTAGTGGCTTATTAAATAATAGATTTGAAATAAGTAAAGAAACATTGGGTATACCAGTAATCGCTATAGGAATACCAACTGTAGTTGATGCTACAACAATTGTTAGTAATACAATTAACTATATCTTTAGACACTTCTCTTATGAAAAAGAAAATATTGATAATAAAAAATTAAAATTAGTTCCTCCAAGTAGTAGAGATTATAAAAATCATGATAAAACTTTAAATAAAGAAGAAAGAGAAGAAGTAATGGGATTAATCGGTAATTTAAATGAAGAAGAAGTTAAAAGCCTAATTACAGAAGTATTAACTCCGCTTGGCTATAATCTTTTAGTTACTCCTAAAGAAATAGACTTTGTAGTTAGTAAATTAAGTAGTCTTTTAGGGAAAGCTTTAAATAAAAGTTTAGAACTAAACTAATTCGACATAATTTTAATAACTCTTTTATTACTATGTAATAAAGGAGATTTTACTATGAAGAAAAAGTTTATATCTAAAAATAAAAAAAGTAAAAAAGTAAAATTTAAAATTTTTTTCTTCATTTTTAGTGTGGCCTTTGGTTTTATTTTAACTATTAAAATTTTATCTAAATATAATTTACCTTACAAAAATAGTGATTTAGTAAAATTCTTAATAGAAAATAATAATCCTTTTATTGTGAATAGTAAATCTAATTACAGTTATTTTCATAAAATTATGACTAAGTTAATAGATTTAGATATAACAGATCCTCTTTCTATTTTAGATACCAATTTTAAGGGCTTAACTAAAAAAGTAAAACCAGAAGAAGAGGCAAAAAAAGTTAGTAATGAAAAAGTAATTACAGAAGGCGAACCTACTATATATTTATATAATTCTCACGATACCGAAGAATATAAACCATCATCTTTTGCAGAATATAGTGTAATGCCAACAGTAAAATTATCTGATTATGTTTTAAAAGAAGAACTTGAAAAAAATGGTTTTAGTGTTTTAATTGAAGAACAAACAATAAGTAGTATTAGAAGTAGTTTAGGTCTAAATTATGCTGGTAGTTATCAAGCAAGTAGAGTTTTAATGGAACAAGCTAAAAAAAATAATCCTAGCTTAAAATATTTCATAGATTTACATAGAGATTCTCTTAATCATGATAGAACTACTTTGACTTATAATAATAAAAATTATGCTATGATTATGTTTTTAGTAGGACTAGAAAACCCTAATTACGAAGAAAATTTAGAATTTAGCAATAAAATAAGTGATGCTATTAATTCTAGAATATCTGGCCTTTCTAAGGGCATATATCAAAAAGAAGGTGAGGGAGTTAATGGTGTTTATAATCAAGACTTCTCTAATAGGACTATCTTAATTGAAATAGGAGGACCTGAAAATACAATAAATGAAGTTTACGAATCTCTTTTAATCTTAAGCGAAGTATTAACTGAGGTGATAGAAAGTGACCAAAACTAATATAGCAAGACTTATAATTTTAATATTAGTATTTCTTTTCTTTGTTTTATACTTTATGCAAGCAAGTGGCTACAATGAATATGCCAGAAATAAAGAGAATATGCTAACAGAAGAACAAATAAAAGAATATGAAGAAGATATTGCAGCAGGAAAAGATGTAACAATTAAGGATTATTTAAACAAAGATAAAGTTAATTATGAAAATAACATTTCAAAACTAGGACTTGACTTGTCTTACTTAATAGAGAATATTTTTAATAAAGGAATGAATAGTTTTTTTGATATGTTAAATGATGCAGTATCTTCTTAAATTAATTTTAAAAAAAAGTATAGAATTTTAAAATTTAAACCAAATTCAGCTTGAATTTTGATATGAATAAGTACTTATAAGCGATTTTGGTTGCTTTTTATGCTTGAATTTTAAAAATTACTCTTTTGTAATAAAAGTTTTCTTATGTTAAAGTTTAATTGCTTTCTTTAAAGAAATTAACTTTATATAAGGAGGATTAATGAATAGTACTAAAGAATTGTTAGAATTAATAAATCTGGAAAAAGCAATCAATATTAGAAAAGTATTAAGAAAAGAAAAACGAGTAATACCTGCAACTGGCGATATTATATTTAAAAATGTAATGAAAAATTGTCCTAATTATTTAAGCACAATTTTAGCGTATTTTTTAGAATATGATAAAAATACAATAAAGAATAATATGTATTTAGAGGATGTAGAGTTACCAGTAAGTAATGCTAAGGAAAAGAAAAAAGTAACAGATATAATAGTAAGAGTAGGCCATAATGTTATTAACTTAGAGATGAATACCAAAAGTTATCCTGGACTTATAGATAGAAATGTAGATTATTTATCAAAAATGAAAGGTGAAGCAGCATTTAATGGAGAAAAATATATAGAAGTATATAAAGCAATACAACTTAATTTTGACTTAGAATGGAAATATGATGAACGAGATATAATAAAATTTTTAATAACTGATGTAGAAAAGGGAATTATTGAAACAGAAAATTATCAAATTTATCACATAAATCTTCCAAAACTAAAAGAAAAATACTATAATAATGATAAGTTAAGTGAGTTTGAAAGGGCGGTCGCATTACTAACTTTAGAAAGAACAAATGATTTAGAAAAGATTAGTAAGGGAGATGATGCTTTAATGGAAGCTAAGGAAGAAATTGAGAGATTATCTAATAATTTAGGTATCATAGGTGTATATGATTATGAAAAGTATAAAGAATGGGAATGGAAACAATTAGCAGAAAAATCAATTGAAGAAGATAAAAAGACTATTAGGAAAGACAGAGAAAATATTGAGAAAGACAGAGAAAATATTGAGAAAGACAGAGAAAATATTGAGAAAGACAGAAAATCTATAGAAGAAGATAGAAAGGTTCTAAGAGAAGAAAAAATATATCTTGCTACTAAAATGTTAGCTATTAATTTTCCTGTTGAGGATATTATTAAAACAACAGGTTTAAGCAAAAAAAGAAATAGAAGAGTTAAAATAATTAAAAAATATGATAATATAGTAACTAATGTTGCTATGTTTTTAAGTAGAGGTGATTTTATGAAACAGGAAAATATTCGTAATTTTTCTATAATTGCTCATATAGATCATGGTAAGAGTACTTTAGCAGATCGTATTTTAGAAGAGACTAAAGCTGTAACTGAAAGGGAAATGAAAGATCAGTTATTAGATTCAATGGATATAGAAAGAGAACGTGGTATTACTATAAAATTAAATGCTGTATCTATTAACTACCAATATAATAATAAAACCTATTTATTAAACTTAATAGATACTCCAGGACATGTTGACTTCTCATATGAAGTTAATCGTTCTCTTGCTTCTTGTGAAGGAGCTATTTTAGTAGTGGATGCAACTCAAGGAATAGAAGCTCAAACTCTGGCTAATCTCTATCTTGCTCTTGATAATAACTTAACTATTATTCCTGTAATTAACAAAATAGATTTACCTAGTGCTGATATTCCTAAAGTAGAAGAAGAACTTACTAATTTAGGTTTTGATAAAGAAGATATTATTTTAACTAGTGCTAAAACCGGAGTAGGTATAAAAAACTTATTAGAAGCTATTATAAATAAGATTCCTGCTCCTAAAGGAGAAAAAGAAAAGCCTTTACAAGCCTTAATATTTGATAGTATTTTCGATTCATATAGAGGCGTTTTAACAGCAGTTCGTATTTTTAATGGAGAGATTAAAAAAGGTGATACTATTTACATGCTAGAAAGTAAAGCTAGTTATGAAGTGTTATCCATTTTAAAAAATACTCCTAAAGAAGTAGAAGTTAATTCCTTAAGTACAGGAGAAGTAGGTTATATTTATGCTTCTATAAAAAGTATTAGTGATGTCCATGTTGGAGATACTATTACTTTAAATTCTACCAAAGACAAAGTAAAAGCTTTACCAGGTTATAAAAAGCTAAAAAGCGTTGTTTATTGTGGCCTTTATCCGCTTGAAACAAACCAGTTTGAAGAATTACGTGAAGCTTTAGCTAAACTAAAGTTAAATGATGCTGCTTTAGTTTACGAACCAGAAACATCTGTGGCCCTAGGTTTCGGCTTTAGAACAGGTTTCCTAGGACTTTTACATATGGAAGTAACAATAGAGCGGATAAAGCGTGAATTTAATATCGATGTAGTTGCCACGACCCCTTCAGTAATTTATGAAGTAACTTTAACAGACGGAACTAAAGTACAAGTAGATGCTCCTAATAAAATGCCTCCTAAAGTTAAAATTAAAGAAATAGAAGAACCCTTTGTTAAAACATCTATTTATACACCAAAAGATTATATAGGACCTTTAATGGAACTTTGCCAAGACAAACGTGGCACTTTTATTAATATGTCATATCTAGATGAGAAAAGAGTCTGTCTTATTTATAAATTACCATTATCAGAAATAGTTTATGATTTCTTTGATAAGTTAAAATCTATTACTAAAGGTTATGCTTCATTTGACCATGAAATAATTGGTTATGAACCAAGTGATTTAGTAAAATTAGATATTTTATTAAATGGAGAAGTAGTAGATGCCCTTAGTATGATAGTCCATAAAGACTTTGCCTATAATAGAGGTAAGATGATTGTTCATCGTCTTAAAGAAGAAATTCCAAGACAATTGTTTGAAATTCCCGTCCAAGCAAGTGTAGGAAACAAAGTAATAGCAAGAACTGATATAAAAGCCTTAAGAAAAGATGTTCTAGCTAAGTGTTATGGTGGAGATATTACTCGTAAGAAAAAACTTCTTGAAAAACAAAAGGAAGGTAAAAAGAAAATGAAACAAATAGGTAGTGTTGAAGTACCACCTGATGCTTTTCTAGCAATACTTTCTACTAAAGAAAATTAGAGTTGTCATTAACTCTATTTTTTGTTAAAATCTTCTAGGAGCGTGATTTAATGAGTGAATTAATTCAAATCTTTGCTGTATTCCTAGAAGGACTAATTTCTTTTTTCTCACCTTGTGTTATTCCTTTAATACCATTATATATGGGCTATCTTGCTACTAATGCTAAAGAGATAGATGAAAATGGAAATGTTACTTATAAAAAGAAAATAGTTCTTATATATACTTTATTTTTTATTTTAGGTATTTCAATGTCCTTTTTTATTTTAGGACTATCCTTTACAGGTTTAGGAATGTTTTTTAAAGATAATAGAAAAATATTCTTAGAAGTAGGAGGAATCATTATAGTTATTCTAGGACTATTTCAATTAGGAATATTAAAAGTAGATTTTCTAAATAAAGAAAAGAAATTAAAAATTAATTTTAATCCTAATAAAATGACCAAGAAAACGGCTTTTTTAATGGGCTTTCTTTTCTCCTTTGCCTGGACTCCTTGTGTAGGCCCAGCGCTATCTTCAACTTTAATTATGGCTAGTACTGCTAGCACAGCTTTATTAGGAAATCTATTTGTTTTAGTTTATGCCTTAGGTTTCTTATTACCATTTATTATTTTAGGATTATTTACAACTAAAGTCTTAAATTTAATTAAAAGAAAACAAAACATTTTAAATTACGTTGTTAAAGTAGGTGCCATTATCATTATTATAATGGGCGCTTATGTATCTTATACTGGCTTTACTATGGAAAAAGTTAAAGATGAGGTAACTGTGACTTCAACAGGAAAAATAGAATTAGCAACACCTATTGACTTTACATTAAAAGATCAAAATAATAATACTCACTCCTTAGATGATTATATAGGCAAAACCATTGTTCTACATTTTTATGCTATAGACTGTTTCGCATGTTTAGATGAATTACCTAACATTGAAAAACTATATAATGATTATAATCAAAATAAAGATGATGTTATTATTTTAGGCATCGCTAACACCTCAAGAAATCCCAAAAAAGATATTATTAGTTTCTTAAAAGAAAATAATTATACTTTTACATCATTAATGGCAAAAGATAAATTATTTAATAAATATTATGTAACGACTTATCCAAATACTTATATAATTAACTCTAATGGCAATATCGCTTTTACTAGTTTTGGAAGCCTTACTTATGAAAGCTTGAAAGAAGAAATAGAAAAAGTAAGTAATTAGACTCTTTAAAAAAAAGTCATTTTCCTATATACTTATTATAGAGGGATAAGTAATGA
>CALVKV010000073.1 GCA_944333305.1 uncultured Bacilli bacterium | reverse complement strand
ATGATAAAAATCATCCTTCATATTATCAATTCCTTGTATCAAATTATTGTCTACCAACACTATTTGACAAAGAACCATAATTGCATAGTCTCTATTTTTACTTACAGTTAAAGCCTTTGAAACAAAGTTTTTAAGCTTTCTCTTTTTTTTACTTTTTGTAAATCTATAACAGTTGCATTAGCACCATATATTTCATTAATTAGGGAATTTTCAACCATAGTATTAACAGCTCCGTTAATAATAAAATTAGTACCATCAATTTCTACAACTCCACGAGCATAATTTGGTAACAATTGCCTTTGAGGGGAGATAATTCCTTTATTACCGAAAAATCCTTTTAATATATGTGGTACCATTCCATCATGCATATGGCCAGATACAACTAAATCGGTATTGTCTTGAATACAGCTGCCTTTTTTAGTACTAAGTTTAATAATAGATTGTGGCTCGTGTGTTAATAAGATGTTAAATGTATCATTGCTAAATAAATTACCATTATAATTTTCAAAAAATGCTCTTCTATAATCACTTGGAGATTCTAAATTCCTTCTTTTCTTTTTTTTATCTTCATAATAAGAAAAATTAGGAGAAAAAGCACTATAAGTAATATTATCGACAGTTATTTTTTCACCATTATGTAATAAATGAAAGTTAGATAATTCTTGAAGTGTTTCTTCTAATAACAAATAATTACCTTCTTCCCAGCCATGTTTCCCAAGTGTCATTAAATCATGATTACCAAAACTTACAAAAACATCTTTACCTTCTGCAAAGTCAGATAATGCTTTTAGTAAACCGTTTCTAAATTTATTATTTTTTAGTTCATTAACATCATTTACAATATCACCAGGTATTGCAATTTGATCAATTTCATCCATATTAACCGTTCTTTTTATCATTGATAAGTGTTCAAGTCCTACTTTTTTTGTTGCATGCAAATCTGAAAGACTAAGTATTTTTTTATTATTTCCAATTTTTTCCGTATTAATTGTAATATTATTGATGTGAGTCATAACATTTTCCCCCCTCAGTCAATTTGCATTATTATATCGCATCTTTTCTTTTTTTGCAAACACAAAACCTATTAATAAAAGATGAATGATATAAAATCAATCCATCTTATCCAATTTTTCGTTAATTATCTTTAAATTATTATTAAGCCTCTCATCATTTGGTTCTATTTTTAAAGCTTTCTCTAAAAATACCTTACTAGCTTCTATCTCACCTTTATTATAGTAAGATATACTAAGTAAGTCATAAGGAGTATAATCAAAACTAAAGGTTTCATTAATATAACTCTTAGTATGGTCTTTAATATTTAAAGCAAGATTTACATAATGAATAGTATTATCATAATCTTCTAAAGAATAATAGAGTAGAGCCATTTCCATATAAGGATCTCTTAAATAAGGAGCTTCCTCAATAGCTTTTAGAAGCCACATTTTCGCTTCATCATATCTTTTTAAGTACTTATAACATCTACCAATAAATCTCATAGATGCACATCGCTCATCTTTCCAAGTAGCATTTTCTAAATTTAAATGTCTAATCAAAGTATCAATCGCTTCATTATATTTACCATAATACATATATTCACGACCTAAGTAATGCATATTTCTATCATCATTAGGATCTTCTTTAACGGAGATTTCAAGTAAAGGAAGATAACTACTTCTAGACTTAGTTCTATCAGGATAATGATTTAAAATAATATTATCAGTAACATTAAAAGTTTCAACCCCATCATACTTTAATATCTCATGAACTGGATGATACCAAGAATAACCTAATCTTTTATGAATCTTCTCATAATAAAAACTTATTATAGGATTATTGTTTTCATCTAAATACCAGTTATAAATATATCTAAGTCTTGTAGTATTATCATGCCAAGCTTTCTCTAACTCATCTCTCCAACCAGGTAAAAATACTTCATCTAAATCAGTACATACACAAATATCCACATCTTCTGGTACTAATTTTAAAGCCTCATTTCTTGCCACATCAAATCTCCAAGGCTCTATTTTTTTAACCTCTACATGAACACCTTTTTCTTTTAGTTTTTCTACCGTATTATCGGTAGAACCTGTATCAAGAACATAAATCTCATCAGCTTCCTTCATAGACTCATACCATCTATCAACAAATTTCTCCTCATTTAAACATATTGCATAAACACATACTTTATATTTACTCATAAATACACCTCTATATATTTTATGAAAAACTTATAAAAATGTAATAGTCGCATATAAATGTATTAAGGAGGCCTTATGATAAAAAGAATAATTTATAGTATATTACCAATAGTAGGAGGAGTATTAGTAGGCTTAATTATATCAGGTTATATGAATTACGGGGATATAATAAAACCTCCACTTAGTCCTCCGTCCTATATATTTCCTATAGTTTGGACAATACTTTATATTTTAATGGGAATATCTTACTTTATTGCTACCAAAGACAATAGAAATGATAAGGAATTAAATCAAATATACATATTACAACTTTTAGTAAATTTTTTCTGGCCAATAATTTTCTTTGTTTTAAGAATGTACTTTACCGCTTTCTTTTGGATAATTTTATTACTTATATTAGTTATATCTATGATTAAAGAATTATTAAAGAATAATAAAATAAGTGGTTGTTTACAAATTCCTTATCTTATGTGGCTGTTATTTGCAACTTACCTTAATATTGGTATATTCCTTCTCAATTAGTACAGCTTATTCTGTTCTTTTTCTATATTGTTAAAAAAAACAAAATATCTTATAATATTGGCGGAGGTATAGATATGGATAATAAAGTATTAGAAATATTAGAAAGCAAAGAATGGAAAGACTTTTATAATTACTATTTAGACATTGGTATTATAGAACAGATAGGATTGTTTCGTTATGAAGATATTCATACTAACTTTTTGGCATCCCTATTAAAGAAAGATAACATTTATGGATATGGTCTTAAATCAATGAAACAATTATTAAAGTTTATAAAAGAAAATCAAAGGCAAGATAAAAAAAATAATGAAGATTATTTTGAAGGTATTAATTTATTAGAAGATTATGATATTATTGATTTTTCAGAACCAGATATTAGGAAAAAAATAGGCAAATACATTCCAGATTTATATATTACTTTTGGTATAAAACAAGGAAATATAAAAAAATATTTTATTATTCTTATAGAAGCGAAACTTGAAAGTCCTGAACATTCTAACCAAACGAAAACATATTATGAAAAATTAGAAGGTAATAAAGAATTAAAAAAATATAGAAAAATATACATATATTTAACTCTTGATGGAAAAAAAGGTAAAGACTGTAGTTGTAAGAATACATATGAACTTTATTCATATCAAGATTTAATAGATAACTTATATTCAGAACTTTCATCTAAAAATACAAGAAAAGTTCCTCTTAAAATAGAAGATTATCTAATAACTTTTAATATTTTATATCGTGATGGTATATATAATATTCCAGTTACAGAAGAAAGTGCTAAGTTAACTCGTAATTTATTTAAAAAAATAGAAGATAATTTAAAAGATGATTTAAATTATTATATACAAGAAATATATAATAGTTCTAGTAATAATGAATGGCATAAAGAAATTATAAGAGTATTTTTTTCTAATATTAAATATTTAAAGAGTGAAAATGATTCGTTTTTTAAGGACAAAGATATAAGTTTTATTAATAATTATATAAAAAGAGGAAATGAAATAAATAGAATAGGTAATAAAAGATACAATAATTCTGAATATATTTATAAAGTATTTAAAAAAATAATTAAAGATTACAAGGTTACATATAAAGATTTAGAAAATATAAATAAAGGGAAAAATAATTATCAGTATATTTATACAGAAGAAGAATTTAATAATATAAAAAATTATAAAGATTGTTATACTATTGATAAATATGGTAACTTGAAAATCGGAGATAAAAGATACTATTATTTATATAGGACTAATAGTGAGGAAATAAAGCTTTTAATTGAAAATATTAAAAATGATGATAAATTTATTAAGTATAAACAAGAAAACACTTTTGAAATACTTGAGCAATTAGAAAACAAATAATATAGTAAAAAAAGAAGTTTAAAATGGTGATTAAACTTCTTTTCAAGTATTATGAATCACTAGAACCTGTAGGACCGGTAGGACCTGTCGCACCCGTTGGACCAGTTGGTCCCATAGCTCCTGTTGCTCCAGTAGGTCCAGTAATACCAGTTGCTCCTGTAGGTCCACTAACTCCTGTAGGACCTGTTGGTCCTTGTGGGATACTTAAACTTAAAACAAAGTTAGGAGCAGTTCCTGTTATACTAGCAGTAGCAGTACTTCCTGGTGCCCCTGTTGTAACAGTACCTATAGTAAGATTTGGTGTAGCACCTGTCATTCCAGTCGCTCCCGTAGAACCAGTTGGCCCTGTTGGACCGGTAGGTCCTGTCATTCCAGTCGCCCCAGTAGGTCCTGTAGGACCAGTAGGACCAGTTGAGCCTGTAGGACCTCCAGCAGGACCAGTAGGGCCAGTTGGACCAGTAGGCCCTTGAACATAACAGAAACGACAACGTGGATGAGCATTATTATTACGTGATTCTTCAAACATAGCAATTCTCCTTTCCAATATAGTTTATTCTTAATAAGAAAATAAGTTATTATTATAGTCTATTAAATGATATAATTGTAACAAAGGAAGGAAATTATTATGAAATTTAACAAATTAATACCAGAATTAAGTGTAACTAATATAGATAAAAGTAAAGAGTTTTACCTTACTCTAGGATTTAAAATAATGTATGAAAGAAAAGAAGATAAGTTTGCCTTTCTAGAACTAGAAGGTAATCAATTAATGATAGAAGAAATTAATGATAACTGGAATACAGGAGAGTTAGAGTATCCTTTTGGTAGAGGTATTAATATAAGTATGACTGTAAGTGATATAGATAACTATTATCAAGATTTAGTTAATAAAAATATAATCTTCTTTAAAGATATAATGATAAATGAATATGATGTTAATGGTAAAACTTATTTAGATAAAGAGTTTTTAGTAAAGGACCCTGATGGCTATTTATTACGATTTAATAATTAGAAAAAATATAAAATGGCCAAAATGTAAAACAAAATACAGCCAAAATGTAAAATGAAAATGAGCCAAAATGTAAAATAAATACACAAACTATAGCATTAATATAATAAGGGAGGAGAAAATTATGACTATTAGAAAAGCAAATATTAATGATTTTGAATATCTTTTGGACCTGCATCTACAAATTGAAGATACTGAAATATTTTTTGATTCTAATTTAAAACCTCATGCATTTGCTACTAATGAAGGTAAGAAAAAAATAAAAAAACAAATTAATGATGAAAGCTATATCTTGTTAGTTTGTGAAGGAAATAATAATCAAGTGGTGGGCTTTATTGATGGAGAAGTAATGGAACCTTCCATAGTATATTATGAAAAAGTTGCCTTTCTTAATCATATTTGTGTTGATAAAAAATATCGCAGAAAAGGCATCGGAGATTTGTTGTTTTTAGCATTTCAAGATGAAGTAGCAAAACAAAATGCTAAATATATTAGAGTATTGGCTTTTCCTCAAAATACACCAGCAGTTTCTTTTTATAATAAGCATAATTTATTAGAATATTCAGTTTATTATCAAAAGAAAATTATGTAATATCTTTAGTGTTTATTAATAGAACAAAACTATATTAGATTAATTTTAGCGATTGTATCTTACTAAAACTATTGATATAATACTTATAGAATAGAAGGTGTTATTTATGAGAATTGGTATGATTATTTTATTTGCAATTCTTTATATTGCTTTAATCGCTTTATTTATATTAGGTTATAAAAAGAAACAAAAGAAAGTATGGGTAACTAGTTTAGTGTTATTTCTAGTCGCTTTAGTTGCAACTATTATCATTACAAGCATTTATGCTTGATTTTTTTATGATTTTTTAGTATAATAAGCCTCACTAAAGGGGTGTTAGGAGTGGACTTAATCACTGAAGAAATAAAAGAATCTAAAAACTTTCAAATACTATCTAAAGTATTTTCATATCACTATGTAAATAAAGATAATTTGAAGCCTATTATTTCATATGATGAATTTAAAGAAGTATTAACAAATTTTATTGAAGAGATTATGAAAAACTATCTAATAAAAATGGGATTTGCTGATTATAGAGGAAAAGAACCTGAAGTAAAAATAGTTGATTTTAAAGATAATACGAGTGGAGATTATCATTATAATATGATTAGATTAGATGAAACTATACCATGGAATATTTTTTTAGGAAATATTCTTGTCTTTTTTGATGCATGTCATGAGCTTATACATTTTAAATATAATACTGACTTGCATGCGGAAATAATAAATAAAAATACAGTAAGAGTTGCTAAAGAAACATTAATACGACATGATGCTGAAACTGCTGCACCTATTTTTAAATATGATTATTATAATGATAATTATAAGTTTGATTCTGAAGAAAAGCTAGCTGACATCGAAGGTGTAGAATTATTTAGAAAAATAATAGAGTATATGAATATAACTTTAACTAGAGAAGATGAAATAAAATTACTTAATATTTATACTAATAATAGAATCCAATATCACAATTATCTTCGAGATTTTAGAAGTAATATTAGATTTAATAATTTTTTTATGGATTTTGAAGAAGCTTTTGACTTTTTAATTAGAGATAATCCAGAATGGTGTAGTTGTCCACAATTACAGATAGAATATTATCAAGATGGAGAAGGAAAAGTTAGGAAAAGAACATCTGAAGAATTACAAAGTATTTTAGAAAGAGAGGAAGACAAAGATATCAAAGAATATATTCAAAGTCTTTTAGTACCTAATGAAGATAAAAATCTTTATGAAAAAGGATTTAAAGAAAGAAAATTAGAACTAAAAATATATCATAATAAATATTATAAACTAACAAATGCTAATAAGTAAAATAATTATTTTATGATATAATATGACGTAAGGAGGAGTTTAATATTATGACATTAGAAGACGCAAAGAGAATATTTGGTATAGAGACACTAACTAAAGATATTGATATTAAAAATGATAATGCTAAGATAAAAATGTAGGAAATGACTAAAATAAAAATGTCAGAAAACCTACAAAATTATCTTAGCATT
>CALVKV010000072.1 GCA_944333305.1 uncultured Bacilli bacterium | reverse complement strand
CAACTAACTGCACGTTTAATTAGACAACTAAAAACCCGTCCTATACTAAGACGGGCATTTACATGTAGAATTCAGATATAATACAAAATAATGGCAAGGATGATGATTTTGAACAATAATTATGATACAATTATAAAGGAAAGTAGGTACTTAATATGAATGGTAAAAAGGATAAAATTTGCGGATCGTTAATTGGTGGTGCTATTGGAGATGCCCTTGGATATCAAATAGAGTTTAAAAGAAATATAAAAGATAAAGAAATAACTTCATTTAAAGATGGAAAAGGTATTATATCAGATGATACTCAAATGACTTTATTTACAGCAAATGCTTTATTATATAGAGAAACAAGATGTGCTATGAGAGGAATAGCATTATTACCTGTAGATGCAATATATGAATCATATTTAGATTGGTTAGATACACAAAATCATACTAATAATCATCGTTCTATATCTTGGATTAAAGATTTAAAAGAATTAAATGTTCCGCAAGCTCCAGGTAATACTTGTATAAGTGCATTATCTTCAGGTATTAAAGGAACAATTGAAACTCCCGTTAATAATAGTAAAGGTTGCGGTGGGATAATGAGAGTTGCCCCAATTGGTCTATACATGAGAGAATCAGAAACAGCAGGACAATTTGGTGCTGAAGCCAGTGCAATAACTCATGGACATCCACTTGGAATAATTCCAGCTTATGTATTTTCAACATTAATATGGTATTTATCAAATACTAATTTAACAATTAAAGAAGCATTAGATAAATCAATGAAACAATACGAAGAAAAATTTGATGTCTTTAATAAAGAAAATAAATATTATTTTATAGATTTAGTTAATAAAGCAATAAAACTATCAGAAGAAAATAAGAATGATATAGAGGCAATTAATGAACTCGGTGAAGGCTGGGTTGCTGAAGAAACATTTGCTATAGCAATATATTCTTGTTTGAAATATCCAAACAATTTCAAAGATGCTATTATCTGCTCAATAAATCATGATGGAGATTCCGACTCAACTGGAGCGGTAGCTGGCAATATAATGGGTGCATGTTTAGGATATGAAAAAATACCTTTTGAATATAAGAACAATATTGAATTAAAAAACGAAATATTAGAATTAGCAAATGATTTGTCAAACGAAATTCCAGTTGGAGAATATAATGATAATAATGATGAATATTGGCTTAGTAAATATGTTTTTTGTAAAAGAGATGTATCGTTAAAGGGAAAATAATAGAAGCCATTAAAAATTGTTTGGAAAAAAAGAAGATTTATTAGACAAAATATAGGAAAGGTGAAAAAATGGAGAATAAGAAGAGTAAGACTGGGTTACATATTTTTGTAGGAATATTATTAGGAATAATAATTTGTGGTGGTGTAGTCTTTGCAACGTATAGTCTAGGTTATCTAACATTCAGTACTCAAGAAGAAAATAGTGAGGCTACTGAAGAAGAAAATGCTATAGAGGATAATGCTACAAATCATGAAGATTTTATTAACAACTTAGGATTTGATCAATCAAAAATAACTAATAAAGATTCAAATAATTACACATTATCAAGAGTGTTTGATGGTATAGTAGCTAGTTTAGATGAATCAAAGACTATAGTAACAATTAGGTTTTATTCTAATATTACTGGTGGCTTTGATATGTACTTGCCTGACGGATATGACGATGAATACTTTAATACTACTAAAAAAATACACTTTTCTAAACAACTTAAAGATATTTATATTGGAGGATTTGGTACAGATTTTAGTAATGATACTATTTTGTTTTTAATGGAAGATGGAACTGTAGAATACTTACCAGTTAGAAATAATTTACAAACAGATCCAAGTAATTTAAAATCATATGGCTCACTATCCGAATTGACAGACATAGTTTTATTTTATGATTCTACTAAAGAAGGAATAGGATCAACTATATTGGCTCAAAAGTCTGATGGTACAATATATGATTTACAACCAATAATAAGTGCGACAGGTAATTATAATTATTAATAAGTAAAGTTAAGTACTTAGCATCACAGCTTTTTTTACAAATTAATTGCAAAGTTTACACATGGAGAAATATTATTTTCTCTTTTTTTTATTATTTGTGTTAAACTTAATAATAGAGGAGGAGTATATGTGAAAGGAAAAGAAAAAAAGAAGAAAAATATAGGCCTTAATATCTGTATAGGTTTATTAATGGCTCTTATTATTTGTATCATTGCCTTTATTGGTGTTTATAGTGCTTACTACAAAGTGCGTAGTGAAGATGCTAATAAAACTGAAGAGGTAGAAAACAATACAGAAAATGAAAATACTACAAACTATTCTTTAGATTTTGATACTAATAATATTACTAATGGTACAGCAGATTCTTATGCCATAGCTAATTATAGTGGAACTATTAACATTACATTAAATGAATCTGGTACAGTAGCAACATTAAGTTATAATAGAGCAAATCTTTCTAATACTTATGCATTAAATTGGGATCTAACTGGTGTAGAAGACGGTGTCTATGAAAACCAAACAGTTAACTTTACTCAAAAAGTTAAAGATGTATTTTTTGGTGGTATAGGACAAGATAGCACAGGTGATATTATTCTATTTTTAATGGAAGATGGAACTGTGTCATATATTCCAGTTTATCAGGCACTATCAACTAGTGGAGTAGATGGCCTAACAACTTATGAAACTTTTAACGACTTAACAGATGTTGTTAAATTCTATACAGCAAATGCTACTTCTAATGCCAGCAGCAGTGTTACTGTTCTAGCTCAAGCCAAAGATGGAACACTTTATGATCTAGCTCCTATAATAAACGATACAAGTAATAATCAATAGAAGAGGAAAACAAACCTCTTTTTCTTTTTAGTGAAAATTGTTATACTTAAACAAAGGAGAAAATTATGGAACTTAAAATTATTTATTCAAAAAGAGAAGATGGTATCATGTCGGATGATGAAATATTTTATCCTAAATTAACAGAAGAAGAAAGAAAAAATAAGTTTGAATTAAATAAGAAGAACTTTTTAAAAAAGCATAATTTAGAAAAAGTGAATATATTAATACCAGTTCAAAAAACAATTTATGAAGAACAAGATGAAACGTTTAATTATAAGGATGGAACTTATGAAATATTAACAAAAGAAAATGTTACCAAATATTTAAAAGGTGAGAAATATTTTCATGATGATTTCTTAATTATGGATAATAATATAAAAAATATTTTAGTAGTAGATAAAGTAGCAGATTGTCCAATGTTGATTTTATTAGCAAAAATAACAGAAGAAAAATGGATGTTAGCCATCGCTCATTGTGGAGGTGAATATATAAATAGACTATTGCCTCAACAAATGGTAGATGCCCTAATAAAGGAAAGTAATGTTAAACCACAAAATATAAAAGCATATATTACTCCATGCATTTCAAAAGAAAGTTATGTTTATGATAAATATCCACCAGTTGTATCAAATAAAGATGCTTGGAAAAATGCAATTGAAAAAGAAGGAAACTTATATTATATCGACTTAAGAAATGCTATTGTAAATCAGTTATTATCAAAAGGTCTACAAAAAGAAAATATGATAATCTCTGATAAAGATACAAGAACAGATAATGATTTCTATTCTCATGTTGCATATAAGAAAGGAGATATTAATAAAAATGGTAGATTTATAGCAGGAGCTGTTTTTATTGATTAAATAATTATGAAATGCACTAATTGTAAAAAAGAATATAAAGATAATCTATTTAGTTGTCCATATTGTGGAACTATTAATAAAGAAATATATAAAGATATAAAAGAAGTAGATTTAAAGAAAAGCTCTTATGAAAGTTTTAAAGATGATGTAAGAAATAAGAAGTTTAATTTTAAGAAAGAAATTCCCCTTTTAGTTATAAGTATCATCATAATATTACTAGCATATGCTCTAAGTTACTATTATTTTACTTATATTGAAGATTATCCATTTCTCTTCAAAGTTATAACTAATTATCCTATCTGGTTAATAATATTTATACCCTTAGCATTATTCATTTATTACAAAAACTTCTCATTGCTATCATTAATATTAAACTTATATTTCAGTATCTTTGTAGGCGTTAGTGTTTGTTTTCCCTTTTTTCTGCCAGTGTCATTAGCAAACAATGGACATAGAATTTACCTATCTTTATTATTAATACCAATAGTAATACTTATAGTCTTTGCCATTCTTAAGTTTGTAATAACTACTATTAAAAATAAATTATTAAATCATCATGCTATAAGTTATCTTATATTCATGATTTCTACATTCTACCTTCTAGTTACAATGATAACTATTATTATAAGAGTAACTTGTTATTAAATCTTTGTATTTCTATTTAAATTGTGTTAATATAAAACACATTAGAAAAGAGGACTACTAATGGCAATAAACAATTTGAAGATTAATAAAATAAAATTTGAATATCTACTTAAAAATATAAATCCTGTAGAGCAGCTTGAAGATAAACAGGAGATAACAGTAGATATTGATAAATTAACAATAGATGAAAAATATAAACCATACATAAAAGAGTTTGTCAAAAAGACTAGTACTAACTTTAATTTTAGAAATCCAAATGAAAAATTAAAGATATTAGCTATTAAGCCAAAACCAATGTTGCAAACTTTATTATTTCCAACTAGTGAAGCAAGTTATGATATTTTTAACAATAAAATTTATGCAGGAAAAAGAATAGAGGACTCCATATATCATGAGTTATTTCATGCTTTTACCACTTATAAGGAAAATATTTTCTCAATATATTCTGGCTTTAATTATATAAATATATATGCTGATATAGCGAGAAGATTAAGTGAAGGTTATACAGCTGTATTAACGAATCGCTATTTTGATATTGATGATGCTTATATGATAGAAGCAAATATTGCTAGGAAAACTGAGCTAATATTAGGAGAAAAAAATATGCAAGATTTCTATGCTTCCAATAATTTGTATGCAATAATTAAATTCTTATCAAAGTTTTCATCTGAAGAAGAGGCAATTGCTTTCATTAGTTATGTGGATAAACTAGGCATATATAGAAATAATATAAAAAAATCTATACAAATTATGAATATATTATCAAATTATTTAGTTGATATATATTTGAATTTTTTAGTTAAAATTTATTCACAGGGTAAGTTCGATAAAGCAGATATTGACATTTTCTTATCAATATTTAAAGAAGAATTTACCAGCTATGCTTTTTCTGATGATGACATTGAAAAAGAATATTTAAGAAGTTCTGATTATCTTGACATAACTTCTAAACTGTCAAATGGTAACTTTCAGAAACAACTTCAAAAAAACAGTTGACGAAACTAAAAAAATAGTGTATTATAACACTACGAAAGGAGACAAACTATATACTTTTGTATAATGGCTTGTCTCTTTCTTTGTTTTGAGGTGATGTTAATGAGTCATTACTTTGAAAATGACCAGAATCTCCCTAGTAATTTAAAGAAAACCACTGTCTCTATCTTTAATCAAAATTATATTTTTTATACGGATAATGGAGTCTTTGCAAAACGAGGGCTTGATTATGGTAGTAGATTGCTTTTGGAATCGCTGCCTTATGAAGAATTAAAAGGGCCAATTATTGATGTTGGATGTGGTTACGGAGTACTAGGAATAATCGTTAATAAAAAAACTAATTTAGAAGTTGACATGATAGATGTTAATAGAAGAGCACTACATTTATCAAAAAGAAATGTTAAAGAAAATAAGTGTTCTAATATAAATGTTTTTGAAAGCAATTGTTATGAAAAAGTCACGAGAAAATATCGAACAATTATTACTAATCCCCCGATTAGGGCTGGAAAAAGAGTCGTCTATGAAATATTGCTAAAAGCCAAAGATTATTTACTGGATGATGGCACTCTATATTTAGTAGTAAGAAAAGATCAAGGTGCTAAATCGATAATATCCGACTTAAAAAACTATTATGATGTAAGTATTATTAATAAAAGTAAAGGTTTTTTTATAATTAAAGCAAAAACATGTTGACTTGTTGATAAAGTTATGCTAATAATATAAATTGGCAATGTATTATTTTTTTAAATAATAAAATGTAAAAAACTATGGTAATGGGGTGAATTTTAGTGTCATATAAAATTGTAGAATATGGAAGAAAACGCAAAAGAAGAAATTATTCAAGAATAAGAAATACCTATGAACTAAAGGATTTATTAGAGATTCAGAAAAAGTCATATGATTGGTTTGTAAGAGAAGGAATTAAAGAAGTATTTGAAGATTTATTTCCAGTAGAAAACTTCTCAGGAACACTATCTTTAGAGTTTGGTGATTATCATTTTGAAGAACCAAGATATTCAATTAAAGCTAGCAAAGATAGAGAAACTACTTACGCAGCACCACTAAAAGTAGAAGTGCGTCTTTTTAATCGTGAGACAGGAGAGATTAAAGAGCAAGAAATTTTCCTTGGTGATATGCCTATCATGACTGATAGCGGAACTTTCATAATAAATGGTGCAGAGCGTGTTATTGTATCTCAATTAGTACGTTCTCCTAGTGTTTATTATAATCGTGAAATTGATAAAAATGGTCGTGAATTAATTACATCGCAAATTATTCCAACTCGTGGTACTTGGTTAGAGTTTGAAGCAGATGCTAGAGATGTATTATATGTAAGAATCGATAGAACTAGAAAAGTAACATTAACAACATTACTACGTGCTTTTGGACTTTCTAGTGATAATGATATTTTAAAATTATTTGGTGAAGATGATTTTCTTAAAAATACTATTGCAAAAGATGCAACTAAAAACTTAGATGAAGCCTTAATTGAAATCTATGAAAAGTTAAGACCAGGAGAACCAGCAACACTAGATTCATCTAAAAACCATATTATTACTAGATTCTTCGATGAATTTAGATATGATCTTGCTAAAGTAGGACGCTATAAATTTAACCGTAAGTTAAATATTGTTGACCGTCTTTTAAATCAAACATTAGCAGAAGATATTATTGTAGATGGAGAAACTAAATTTGCTAAAGGTACAGTTGTAACTAAAGATATTTTAGAAGATTTAAGAGAAATCTTTGCAAATGGTTATGGAGTAGAAGAAGTAAAGATCAATGATGAACTAGATACTTATAATAAGATTCAAAAAGTTACAATTCTTGATCCAAATGATAAGAAAAAGAAATTAATTGTTATCGGTAATGATCAAACAATTGATTCTAAACGTTTAACAATTTCTGATGTCTATGCTGCTGTATCTTATTACTTAAACTTATTACATGGTGTAGG
>CALVKV010000071.1 GCA_944333305.1 uncultured Bacilli bacterium | reverse complement strand
TTTTTATTAACTTAGCATGCATAACTACTCTATTACCAAAATTATCTTTACATGTCGATAGAGTTAATATTTTATCATTTGTATTAACTTCTGCAGAAAACTCTACTTCACTTCTGCTTTTCATTGTATTTAGAAATTCTTGATAGGCTTCATTGCTATTAAAATTAGGCGTAATATAATAACTTTCTTTAGGTATAGTATAAACACTAAATACTTGCCACATAGTATTTTCAGTAGGAGTAGAAAGCCTTATGATATGATTATCTTTATTGGTATACCAAGAACTATTAAGTATATTTTTTAAACTTCCAAACATAGATCCTGTCAATCTACTATGGGCATAAAGAATAGTATTTTGATTAAAATTAACCGCATCATTTCGATAGTCCATAAAAACCCATCCTGCTTCATTTTTAGTTTTATCAAAAGCATGAGTTAAATAATAACTATTATCAGTAGTTTGCACTATAGGATAATTAATGTTTGTTCCCTTTACCTCTATCCAACCTACTGTATCAGGATTTTTCTTAAGCAGTTCATTAAAATCAACTTCTAAAAGATTAATTTTTATATAATCCCAATAATCATTAGAAATATCTTCTGGTGGATTAACATTTTCTGTATTATTATTATCTTTTTTTTCTTTTACTTTAGTATTTTTTAATACATCATCAGATATATTATCTACTTCTTTATTGTCGTTATACCAAGAATATACTTTATAAGCTGAAAATGAAAAAATAATAAGGAAGAAAATAAGAAATACAACAATAACCCATTTTCTAAATCTAAGTTTTTTCTTTCTTCTTTTATTTTGTTGATAAACTACTCTGGACTCCATATCATCACCTTAGTTTATTATATACCAAAAAGGTTTAGAAAAAAAGCCCTATATTAGGCTTTTTCATAATCACATTTACTACATTTTATTTTGTTATCTTTTTCCACTAACATCTCTCCACATTTTGGACAGTTCTCCCCTATTGGTTTATCCCAAAAAGCTTCTTTACATTTAGGAAAGTTACTACAACCATAGAAAGTTCTACCGCGCCTCGTTTTCCTCTCTAGGATTTTACCATCACATTTAAGACAATTGCATACTTCTATTACTTGTTTTTCAGACTTTTTAACATATTTACATTCTGGATAATTAGAACAAGCGACAAACTCTCCATAACGGCCTTGTCTTTTAACTAAAGGACTACCACAATCTGGACACAATTCTCCAGTTTCTTCTGCTTCCTTTTTCTCCATATCACTAAATGCTTTTTTAACACGTGGTTCGAAGACATCATAAAACTCTTTTAAAACTTCATTCCAAACTAAATTGCCATCAGCTATATTATCAAGTTCTTCTTCCATATTTTTAGTGTATTCTACATTTATAATATCACTAAAGAACTCTTGTAGTTTATCAGTTGTTTCTATTCCTATTTCTGTAGGTACAAACTTTTTATCTTCTATTTTTACATAGCCTCGTTCTTTAATAGTATCAATAGTTTTAGCATATGTAGAAGGGCGCCCTATTCCTAAGTCTTCCATCTCTTTAATTAACTTAGCTTCTGTATACCTAGCAGGTGGTTTAGTAAAATGTTGTTCACTTAATATATCACTAGCTTTATAATTATTACCTTCTATAAGTTCAGGAATAATTTTATCTTCATTTTTCTCATAATCACTATATACTTTTAAGTAACCATCAAAGTTTAAAATACTTCCAGTCGCTTTAAATTTATAATCATTGTTATTAAATATTAAAGTTGTACTATCCATAATAGCATCTGCCATAAGCGAAGCTAATGCTCTTTTATAAATTAGACTATAAAGTTTAAACTCATCATTTGATAGATATTGTTTTACTTTTAAAGGTTCTCTTAATATACTAGTAGGTCTAATTCCTTCATGTGCATCTTGAACATTATCTGTTTTTTTAGCATGTTTAGTATAGCCAATATACTTTTTACCAAAGTTCTCTTCTATATAATGAAACGCACTACCTACAAACTCATCAGAAAGTCTAATAGAGTCAGTTCTCATATAAGTAATAAGACCAACTGTCTCATCACCTAAATCTATTCCTTCATATAATTTCTGAGCGATAGACATAGTCTTTTTAGCAGTAAAGCCTAACTTAGTAGAAGCTTCTTGTTGAAGAGTTGATGTTATAAAAGGAGCCCTACTAGCTTTCTTTCTTTTCTTTTTCTCTATACTATTTAAATTATAATCATCACCAAGTGACTCTAATACTTCATTAGCTTCAGCCTCATTATGTAACTTTATCTCTTCGTCTTTATATTTAAAAAGACTTGCCTCTGTATCTTCGATAATAGCTGTAATCGTAAAGTATTCTTCTGGTACAAAAGCCTCTATTTCGCGTTCTCTATCGACAATAAGTTTTAAAGCTACACTTTGAACACGTCCCGCACTTTTAGCCTTTATTTTAGATTGTAATAGCTTAGATAATCTAAAACCTATTATCCTATCAAGTATCCTTCTAGTTTCTTGACTCTTAACTAAGTTATCATCTATTTTAGTAGGATGTTTAATGGCATCTAGTACTTTGTCTTTAGTAATTTCATGAAAAAGTACTCTATCATAATCATTATCTTTGATTCCTAAAGCTTCCTTTAAATGCCAAGAAATCGCTTCCCCCTCACGATCAGGGTCGGTTGCAAGTATTATGTGAGTTGCATCTTTGACATCTTTTTTTAAAGAACTAATAATCTTTTTCTTTCCCTTTAAAGGAACATAATTAGGCTTAAATCCATTTTCTATATCAACACCAAGTCCTAAAGGCCCGCTAGTAGCTAAATCTCTTATATGACCTTGACTAGCCACTACTTTATAATCATTACCTAAGTATTTTTCAATAGTTTTACTTTTACTAGGACTTTCCACTATCACTAAGTTTTTAGACATCTAATCCCTTCTTTCATACAAATTTATACATTACAATCAGTTCTTTGTCAACATTTTTAATCTTATATCTTCCACTATATTTATAATTTTTTCTAAATATTCTTCTTTACTCATATTATTATCAATTATATAATCAAAGTCATTATCAGTTAATTCAAGTGGCTTTCTATCTTTAATTTTAAAGTACTCTTCTTCTTTAAAACTATTACCATAGAACGCATTATCACCTATTACAAGATTATTACTTTTATTATAATCTAATTTTCTTTCTCCTACTCTTTTAATATTATCTATATCTTTAGAATTAATTTTAATCCTAATAAGCTTATAATTATTTTCACTAGCATACTTTCTCCATTCATCTAACTGATTCTTATTATTAACATTCATATCATAGACAAAAGAAGTTCTTGAACTAAAAAGTTTATCTATTCTTTTATAAGCAATCTCTTTAACAAGCTTTTCTACTTCTATTCTTGTCCTCTCGTTTTTTTGTATTCCCTTTTGATATATTTTATTTCTAATATAATCATTACTAAGACAAACAATTTTAAGATATTTAGATAGATTCCAAGCTAGTAAAGTTTTACCTGATCCAGGATCTCCTGAGATAATTATTAAAAAAGGTACCTCATACTTTTCTGCTTTACTTATTTCTTTAGTTAAAATTTCTATTTCTTTATCTATATCTAGCATTATTTCTCCTCTTAATTATTATTAACTGTTTCCAAATATTCACTTACTGGCCCGAAACTCTTTCTATGTTCATCCAAAATACCATATTTTTTTATGGCTTCTAAATGTTTCTTAGTAGGATAACCTTTATTATTTTTAAAGTCATACATAGGATATTTACTATCTAGTTCATCTAGCATTCTATCTCTTGTTACTTTAGCAATAACACTAGCGGCACTTATAGTAATACTTTTTAAATCTCCTTTAACAATAGAAGTTGTAGGAGTATCTATATCAAGTTTCATTGCGTCTATTAAAATATGTTCTATCTTGCAAGAACAATTATCAATCGCTTCCCTCATCGCTAGCTTTGTCGCTTCATAAATATTAACTTCATCTATTACTTTTTCTGATATAATACCAACACCTACTCCTAAAGCTTGTCTCATAATCTCATCATAAAAATACTCCCGCTTCTTTTCACTAAGTTTTTTAGAATCAGTTAACCCTTCTAGACTAAAATGTTCAGGTAAAACAACACAAGCAGCAACAACTGGTCCTACTAAAGGGCCTCTTCCTACTTCATCAACTCCAGCGATAAAGTTTATTCCTTCTTCTCTTAATTTTCTTTCAAAATAATAATTATCACTAAGACATACTTTTAATTCTAATTCTTTGATTAGTTTCTTATCTTTAGGTCTATTTAATCTTTTCTTTATCTCTAAGCAATCCTCTAATGATAAGAATCTATAATTATTAATTAAAACTACATCTTGATATTCATATAAGTTATAACCTATCTCAAAATAATCTTTATATTTTACTTCTACTCCAAAAGCTCCTATTCTAGTAGACCAATCTAAATTATCATAAAAGTCTTTTGAGCAAGTTAAATCTATATCATCTGTTTCATCTATTATATCTTGACATACTAAACTTGCCCCACTAATTACTATATATTCCTCTTTTGGCAAATCTAATTTCTCTAACTCTTTAAATATTTCTTCTTTAGTCATAACTACACCTACAACTTCCTATTCCTATATATTATTAACTGAATAATAAAATATTTTTGCATGATTTGTAATATATTGATAATTTTCTTTATTAGCTCTATTATTTTCTAAAAAATTTAACACAATAGATATATCATCTGCATCTTCCATTATAATCATAACTTCTTTACCTATACTTAGCTGTTCAGCCATTATTTTCTCGTTTAACATACTAGGTATAAAGATATAAAAATCAACATCTATATAACTACCACTATCTTCACTTAAAACTACCCCATTTTTTCTATTAGTAAACACTCTAATAATTTGATATAAAAGATTATAACTACTACTACAAACATAAATATTTAAATTAGGAAATTTATCTGTTACCTTCTTAACTTCTTCAGTATAACTTAAATTATTAGAAACTATTTTTTGATAATCTTCTATAAGTAACGCTTCATTCAAAGGTAATAAGTTAATAATAATTTTCCCTTTAAAGTTATTTAACATATTAAGAGCATCATCCAATGTTAAAATATCATAATAAGTTAATTCATTTAAATTATTATTTTGTATTGTATTAATAGTTATCTTATTAGTAGTTACAGGTGAAAACACTAACACTTTCTTATCTTTAGTCATAACTATATCTAACATAACACCTGTTAGTCCTTCTAAACTATTAACACTTTCTATAAATGTTTTATTATTATACAAATTACTTTTATGAGCGATAATCTTCATAATAAAAACCGTCCTTTCTCTTATAGAATATGTAGAAAGGACAGTTAAATTAACTTAATTTTTCTTTTATTTTATTAGATACTTCCTTCATATCACATCTACCTTTAACTTTAGGAGTAACTAGTTTCATTACTTTACCCATATCTTTTATAGAAGATGCTTCTGTTTCTTTAAAGGCATCATTAATAATTTTATCTATTTCCTCTTCTGTTAATGGTTCTGGTAGATATTCTTTAATAATTTCTATTTCTTTATCTAAATCTTCTACTAAATCAGTTCTACCTGCTTTACTAAACTCTAATCTAGATTCTTCACGAGTTTTTAATTCTTTAGCAAGAACATCTATAACAACTTCATCTGTTATTTCTATTTTTTTATCAATTCTCTCCTTATCAACAGATGCTTTAATCATTCTAATAACAGAAAGTCTAAATTTATCTTGTTCTTTCATCGCTTTAATCATATCATTTTTTATTCTATCAAACATAATATTCCTCCTAACTTGTAACAAGCTCTTTACTTGTTAAATAATAATTATCTCCATCTTTAGTAAAAGTAAAATTATAAGTATCTTCTACTGTACCATATATGCCATTTAATATTTCAACAGTTAAAATAATATTTTCATCATCATCTAAAGTAGCATCTGCTAAATTCAAATTAACTGGATCTACACTAACTTCTTCATCTTTTGTATATATTGCATATCCTGCCATTCCCTCATCATAAAAGGCATAATGATTAGGATCAATTTCAAAAGATACAGCCTCAACATTAACATTAGGTCCATATATATCTTTAACCTCGCTAGACAAAGTATCATAAGAAACAAAAGAGGCAATACCATCGCAACTATAACCCGAAGTATCATCAGTAGTATTTACAACCTCACAATTTATAGACTCAGTAATATCACTATTCTTATAAGCATAATAAAGCATAATTCTAGGGCTCATAACATCAAGTGACTCTATATCATAGTATGCAATCTTTTTATATAAATCAACTACTTCTTTATCATCAGTAGAAATACTATTATCTACCCCTGCATTTAATTTTCTATATGCAAATATAATGCCACCAACAACTAACTCCAAAATAATAATAGCAATTACTACTTTTATCCAAGTATTTTTCTTTTTCATAATCCCTCCTATATTTTTTTCTTTTTAATAAAGAATTTAGTATTATAAAATAAGAATATAGACATTATTACAATATAAGCCCAAGCAATTATTGTAAAAATAATTCCATCAGTATAATTACCAACAATAGCAAGAATACTTTCAGGTATATAATTATCAATAACAGCAGCAAGGTCAGGAAGACCAATATTATTTTTAATAAATGTTAATATTCTTAAAAATATATCAACTATTGCTACAAAGTAAACAAAGCTTGAAAAACGTCTAAAATACATTATAACTATTAAAATTAAAACTACTAATACCACTAAATCGATATACATAAATTACACCTCTTTTTATTTTTCCATAAAATATAAATTATATTGTTTTTCTCTACCTAAAGTAGTATCATCTCCGTGCCCCGGATATAAATTTATATTATCATCATAAGCTTTTATTTTTGCAATAGACTTATCCATCTCACTACTACTTCCCGTAGGTAAATCACAGCGACCAACTGTATCTCTAAAAACAAAATCGCCTACAAACATTGCATTATCATCTTTAAAATAAAATGTAACTGAATCACTACTATGTCCTGGCGTAAAAATAGGAATAAATTTAAATGTTCCAACTTCAATTTCCTTCATATCAGTAAGATTACTTTTCTTAAATATTTTTAATCTTCTATTAGAATTCAAGAAGTCTCTTAATGCCCCAATATGATCAAAATGAGCATGAGTAACTAAAACTCCTATAATTTTATCATCACCAACTAGTTCCTTAATATTTTTACTATCACTTCCGGGATCTACAATTAGACATGTACCATCCTTACTTAATACATAACAATTCTCTTCTAATGCCCCTGTTACTATTTTTTTAATCTCCATAAATATCTCCTATCTACATAATATAGAATAGTAAAAATTAAAGTAATC
>CALVKV010000070.1 GCA_944333305.1 uncultured Bacilli bacterium | reverse complement strand
AACCTACTATTGTTTCCCATTTATCTCCTACTATACTACCTACTATTATTAAAACTGTATTCCAGATTAGAGAACCTAATATAGTATAAAGTAAAAACTTTTGCATGGGCATCTCACTCATACCAGCAGGAATAGAGATTAAACTTCTAACTATAGGTATAAATCTACAGAAGAAAACTGTTTTATTTCCTTTAGTATCAAACCATTTATCGGCTTTTTCTATATCACTAGCTTTTAATCTTAATACTTTACCTATTTTACCATTTACTATTCTTTTTAATCTTTCTTTATTAAAGATTTTACCAATATAATAAAGTACTATCGCTCCAAGTAGGGAACCAAGTGTTGCTGCTAGTATCATTATAGGTATATTTAGTGATGTATAAGTAGTCATGAAACCACCAAATACTAATATTACTTCTGATGGTATTGGTGGAAAAATATTTTCTATAGCGATTAAAAGGAATACTCCTAAGTAACCAACTTGTTCCATTATATTAATTATAATTTGTTCCATATGTTTCTCCTTCTACTTTCTTTGTCTTTTTAATTATAACATCTATAGTAGTAATATGTCACTATAATTTATCTTTATATTTTCTTAATAAGTATTCTTCTTCTAAAAAGTATTTATCATTAATCTTAATTAAGTGACGGTAGTCTCTTTTAAAGTCTTTAGTTCTCTTTACTATCTTGCTCTTTTTAAACTTATATTTATGTAAGTATCTTTCTAAAATAAACTTTTCTAAATAATAATTTATATTTCTTTTTTCTGTTAGTAGTTTTATTACTAAGAGAACGATGATTAGTAAAATATTTATAGTAGGATTATAGAAAAAGAAGATTGTGATAATACTAAGGAAGATGAATGAGATGAAATATATTATCTTAAAACTAAGGTTATATGATGTTAAATAACAAATCAGTAGTTGCATAATTCTTCCTCCATCTAAAGGATAGATTGGTAAAAGATTAAATAATAATATACTATAATTTATAGTTTTAAGTATTTCTTGATAATTATAGAAATACGTTATATTCATTAAGACTAGATAACATCCTAACTGCATAATTGGTCCCATTAGAAGAACTATTAACTCTTCTTTTATAGGACAGTTTACTTCATGATTAAACTTAGATACTCCTCCATAGGGATAGAAAACTATTTTATCTACTTCCCAGTTAAAGAAATAAGCTGTAAAGAAATGACCACACTCATGGATTAAAAGAAGAATAGTAGTAATTGTTATTAGATTAAAATATCCTGAAAGAAGAGATAAAACTATTAAGAAGTAACAACTTGGATGAATAGAAATCTTACTTAATATATTCTTTATAGTCGACAAAACTACCCTCTTTTTGAAATGCTAAATAAAGATTAGTATCTATTACTTCCCCTATCAAAGCTCCCTTTTCTACATAGTCATACATATTGACACTTGCTTCAACATTACCATAGAACACATCTACACCGTTCATCTGTTGAACAATAATAGTTTTACCATATTTATCTTTTTCTCCAATAAATACAACTATACCACTATCTAATGCTTTGACTAAATAATTAGACTCTACAGTTAACTTAACACCGTCTTCATATACACTCTTGTCAGTATAGGCGAGTTCTTCATTAAATACTTCTTTAGTAGAATTACTATCATCTTTATTACCTAAAAAATATTTATCATATAATTCTTTAAAATCAGTAAACGGTAATGAAGTGTTATAAACATATTTATTAAAATTATTCTTAAAATCTAAACTCAATTTAAACCCAATTAGAAGAATTAAAGTTACGATTGTAGTTATTAAAATTTTATTTATAAATATTTTTATATGCTTTTTTAACTTATTATTAGATTCTGGTTGTTTCTTTTTATAAAATTTTGATTCTATCATTTATATCACCATTAAATTATATGAATTAAGAAAAATAAAAAGACATTAGTTAAGATGTCTTTTGTGTGGCAAATACTTACATATTAAGTAAATAATCTCTCCATAAATAATATTTAATATTAGACTATGACTAATTAAGTAAATAATACTTTCTATGGTGATAGGTACTACATTAAAGATGAAAAGGCTAAGGGAAAAGATTAATTGATAAAAAATTATAACAAGAATAATTAAAAAGAGATTAGTTAATAAATTTAGTTCCATTTTTTTGTATATAAAACTGACAATATAACCTATTAATAGGAAGAAAATTGCATGAGTAAATAAAAGGTTTGTATAAAATAAATCATAAAGGAACCCCATTATTCCTATTAAGATAAAATAGTCTCTTGGCCTTTTTTTAAAGAATGGATAAATTACTATTAAACTAACAAGAGTAAAGTATGGTGTAAATAAAGAAATATCTCCTAGCATATAGGGAAGAAAATTACTTAAAATTCCATCTAGAAAGAAAGAAATAATGACAATTACTATTTGAAATATCAATTTTTTTCCTCCTTTAGGACGGTTACATAATGAATATTATTGAAGTCTTGAGTAGTTTTAACACCTAAAGTCTTACTTAAGCCATACTTATCATTAGTAACTTGCTCTACTTCTCCTATATATATTCCTCTTGGGAACATTCCACCTAAACCACTAGTAGTAACTACGTCACCTTGTTTTATATCAACCCTGCTATCTACACCACTGATTAAGACTAAATTATTTTCTTTATCATAGCCACTAAGTATAGCGGTTGTTTCTCCTGTTGTGGTAGCAATAGATACAGATACTTTATTATTTACATCATTGGCAGTTATTAATTTTATTTCACTGGAATGATTAGTAACGTTTTGTATTTTACCAATAAGACCATTTTTAGTTATTGCAACCATATTTTCTCTTAATCCATCTTTTTTACCTTTATCAATAGTTAATGTTTGGTACCAATAACTTCTATTTCTAGTAATGACAGTGGCATTAACAACATCATAGCCTGTTAACGTCTGATTTAAATCAAGAGTATCTCTTAGTTGTTCTATTTCTTCTTCCAAATGAACATTTAAATTCTTTTGAATAACATAACTTTCTGTTAAATCGCTATCTTTATCAGTATTTAGGGAAGTAAATGGTAACATAACTCCTTTCATTACAGTTGTTGCAATATCTTTAAAAAAAGACTCTACAACAGTTAGCTTTCTATTTGATGATAGCGAATAAAAAAGAATGAAAAAAGCACATACAATAACTATAATGATAATAATAATTTTTTTCTTCTTATTTCTTTTTCTATACATAGCAACTATTCCTTTCAAAGTTTAGTATACCCATATCTTTGATTTTTTGCAATTAATCTAGTAAATTATTTTCAAGAAAGCTGTAATAATTATTTTCACTAACTATTAAATGATCATATATTAAAACACCATGAAGCATGCCAAGCTTTATTAAATAATTAGTAAATTCTATATCTTTAGGACTTGGACTTACAACACCTGATGGATGATTATGAACACATATTATATAACTTGCATTTATTTTATAGGCTTCTTTAAATATTTCCCTTGGGTGAACACTACTTTTAGTCATAGTACCTTTAAATAGTAGTTTACTACTTAATAGTCTTTTCTTACTATCTAAATAAATACAATAAAAACATTCTTGCTTTAGACCATAAAAAAATGATTTACAAAAATTATATATATCCTTAGAGTTAACTAATTTTATATTTTCTTTATCACTTTCTAAAAATATTCTTTTGCCAAGTTCTACTGTGGCAAGTATTTTTGCAGCTTTAACAGGTCCTATTCCTTTTATTTTAGTTAGTTCTAAATATGAAAGATTGACAAAATTTTTCATATCCCTTACTTCTTTTAAAAGTTCAAAGGCAAGTTCGTTGGCATTAACGTTTTTTACTCCTTCTCCAAGAATAATGGCTAAGAGTTCACTGCTAGAAAGACTGCTAGCACCTTTTTTTATTAATTTTTCTCTAGGTCTTTCACTAATAGGTATTTCTTTTATCTTCATAAAATGTACCCCCTTCTTTTATATTTTATACAACAAAAATAGTTTTACTCCAAAACAAATTCTTGATAGTTAGCAAGTATTACTTCATTAATTGCTAGGATTTCATCATTTGAGGAAGTTTTATTTAACAAAATATCCATTTGCTCTAACATGGCTAAGAATTCTTCATTTTCAACACTCATTTTTTTTATAGAACAATTAATTCCTAAGTCATTATATAATTTTTTTAATTTATCTAAGTTATTATTATCCTTAGTAATAGCAAGATAGACAATATAATTTGCATCTTCTTTTACAATTAAATATGTTTTTATATTATTATTAGATACAGCATTATTTGCTTGAGATTCAGTGCTATAACTTCCTTCCATTAAAAAATAAGTGCTGTTTACTTCTTTAATAACGTTCTCTGATTCTAATTTGTATTGTTCAAATAAAAAATTACCTAAAACGGCACCTATTAAAATTGCCACTAACATTGTTATAAAAAAACTCTTTGTCATTATTATCACCGTCTTAATATTAACAAAGATATTTTCACTATTTTGTCGAAAGTTGTAGTAAAAATTTAAGAAAAGTGATAAATTAATAATAGGAGGATTTTATGAAAAAGAAATTTAAAATTTGGCAAGTAGTTTTAGGAGTATTTATTTTATTTTTAGTTACAGGATGTGGGAATAGTAATGATACTTTATCAATGACTTGTACAAGGACTATGAATCAGAATAATATCAAGACTAGTTTAAAGTATAATGTTGAATATAAAGATGATTATGTTTCAAGAATTAAAAGTGTGGAAACAATTGAAACTGATAGTAGTGATATTTTGAATACTTATAAAGAACAAATAGAGTCTTTATATAGTCCATATCAAGATGTAGACTATTATGAGTATAATGTTGAAATTCAAGATAATAAATTAACTTCTACAGTTGATATTAATTATGAAAAAGTAGATACTGATAAGTTGCTTGAGATTGACTCTGCTAATGGACAATTAATAAAAGACGGTAAGATTAGGGTTGATGATATTAAAAGCGTCTATGAAAATTTAGGTGCTATATGTGAAGAAGACTAGTTACATAAAAACTAGTCTTTTAGTTTTAAAGATAAAGTATGAATAATATCATCTTCTTTAAAATTGTAAGTTTCTCCAATTAAACTATCTGTTGTAGAAATAATAGCAAAGCCTGGGGCATAATTGTTAAAAATATAATTATTTGGCTGTAAATTGCTGCAGCTACCTATTTTAAAGATATTTCTATTTTTTTTGAATTTAAACAAATGAGAATGTCCTTGTAAAATGACATCATAGTTATAATATGGTGGTACCAAGATTGAAGAATTTACTTTATGTTCCATAAACAATTTATAATTAGAACAATTTATATAGGCGCCACCTGGGCCCAAAATAATAAAAGTAAGAGATGATAACTCTTTATATAAATCGATATTTAGTTGTTTAAATTTAGTATCATGATTACCTAAAATAGCATAAGTAGTCATATTAGTAGGAAAAATATCATGAAATAAAGTTATCTGTTTATATAGTTTTGCAATTAATTCATTTTTAGTAAGAATATCTCTTTCGTCAAAGCCATCTAAAATATCACCTAAATGTAAAACTGTTTTTATGTTATTCTCTTTAAAAAAATCATAACTTTTCTTGATATAGAAAGCACTTGCTAATTCACTTCCAATATGAGTATCACTTATAATACCTATTTTTGATTCATTTAAGACTAAAGAAAATTGATACTTACATTTAAGAGCTTCTAATACTTCTTTTCTTTCTTTAGTAATATTTTTATCATGTAGGCCATAATCTAATAATCCTAGCATTTCAGTATGCTTTAAGTGGTAGTTTACCTTTAAAATATCAAAATTAGCCATGGATAATTTACTTATAATTTCTTTGTACTTTAAATCTTTTCCCATTTTAACCCTTAGATTTTTTTTATTATTTTATAAGTTCTTATATAATATCCTTTTTTCTTATAAAACTCAAGGCCAATTTTATTAGTACCAAAGACATCAATATCTATATACTTACAATTAATACTTTTTAAATAAGCTTCAGTTTGTTCTAATAAAGAACTACCTATATTTTGACTTCTTTCCTTTTCTTTTATAATTAATTTAAGAATTCTACCTCTTTTAGGACATCTACTAACATATTTATGACCAAAGGGTAAATCATCAACAACACAGATAGTAAGGCCTAATACTTTAGAGTCTTTGATAGCAAGAAAAATTTTGCCTTCTTTTTCTTTTACTAAATTCATTATTAAATTAAAGTATTCTTCTTTATAATTACTTACACTAGTCATTATGTTTTGTTCATCTATTTTAGCATGATAATCCTGTAATTCTTCTAATAAATCTTTTACGTCTTCTTTATATTCATCTTTATATACAACTATATCTATCATTTTACACCATATTTAGCCTTTCTAATTATATAGTTATATTATCATATAATTAAAAACTTTGCATAAAAAAGAGGCTTTAGATTACCTTTAACCTCATCTCTTGGGAAACGGAATTTGTTTATATTTTTATAAGACATTATTTTCTAAAATAATCTATTGGTCTTTTAACATATTTTAACTTTTTTGATAATTCCACAGTAATTTCTGTTCTTTCATTTATTTTAAAATCAGTTAAATCATTATCTATTTTTCTGTCAATAAATTGAATACTTTGTTCACAGTCCTCTTTATAAAGGGCACATTTTAACAATAAGTCTTTAAATAGCGATAATAGGGCTTTCTTATTTTTTATTACTAAATCATTATTTGAATCTGGCGATATAGAAAATGAATCTGGATCAATTAATATTATTCCGTTACTGTTTAAAACTGTATTATCTCTTTTTAAATCACCTGGCTTTATTCCGTTAGTTGTAAATGCCGTAAACAGTTCTTCTAATTCTCTAAAATTGTCTAGCAGATAATCTTTAGTAGTTGCTAATACGTCAATATTGTCATCTCTATAATATTTAGCAGTGTAGGCATCAACTGTAAACTTAGTCTTACCTATTTTGCTAGATAATAATTTTAATATATTTGTCTTACTGTAAATTTCATATATTTTCATTAAATGTTCATTATTTATAGTCTTTAAAATATCAAACATTTCAGGACTTAATCTAAATTGTCGTTCTGTAAAATCATAATACTTTTTAAAAATTATTTTTCCATTATATTGAACTTCTGCACATCCACCACAGTTTAAATAGCTTAATGCCTCTATGTTTAGACTCAACTCCTTACAGTCTCTACTATAATATTTCATATTACCTAACCCCTTTAAATTATTGTATATTATACCATAATTTGTGGAAAAAGTAAAGTTTAAGACATATTAAGATAGTGTTTCCAAAGTGTGGAGATATATGAAAGAAACCTTTATAAAATAAAAAAACGGTTAAAAACCTAAAAAAGCTTTATAATTGAATTAACGATAAACAATAGAAAGCGAGGTTTTAACCGTATGAATATTATACCACTGATTAATGAATTTACTAATAGTTTTAATGAAAGTTTTAAAGTTAATTTAACTCCACTTAACTTAGAAAGTAAAATTAGAGATGTTGGAGATTTATTTACACTTAAATTATATGAAAATTTTCTTAATTACTT
>CALVKV010000069.1 GCA_944333305.1 uncultured Bacilli bacterium | reverse complement strand
CTAATCACAGTCTTTCTAAAGCTTTACATAGTGTTATTGACTATTAATTATGCTTTCCGATAAATTTAGACTCCGTCGCTTAATTTTTAATCTTTTGTTTTGACTAATTTATGGAAATTTTCTTATAAGATATCTAGTTACTTCTATTCTTCTCAAAGTAATGTACTTTGTGAATAAAAAAACCGTTGATGAAATTAAATTTCGTCAATGGTTTTTTTATGTTATGAAATAGGAATATGAATAAAAGTGCCATCCTATTCAGATGACACTTTTAGATATCCTAGCTATATTTTATTTGTTTTTAGGAGTGATTACTTCTAAACCTCCCATATATGGTCTTAATACTTCTGGTACTGTTACACTACCATCTTCGTTATAATTGTTTTCAATTACGGCAATTAAGCCAC
This sequence comes from uncultured Bacilli bacterium, assembly GCA_944333305.1. The sequence goes on along the minus strand of CALVKV010000069.1, from coordinate 7,232 downwards.
GTGGTGATGCTACTACAGTATTATTTAAAGTGTGAACAAAGTAAGTGCCATTTTCTCCTTTTGTTCTAATTCCTAATCTTCTTGCTTGAGCATCTCCTAAAGTTGAACAACTACCTACTTCAAAGTATTTTTGTTGTCTTGGGCTCCATGCTTCAACATCACATGATTTTACTTTTAAATCAGCTAAATCACCACTACAACATTCTAGTTGTCTAACTGGGACATTCATATTCCTAAATACTTCAACAGTATAACGCCACATCTTCTCATACCAGTCCATAGAGTCTTCTGGTTTACAAATAACAATCATCTCTTCTTTTTCAAATTGATGAACACGATAAAGTCCTCTTTCTTCTAGGCCATGAGAACCTCCTTCTTTTCTAAAACATGGTGAATATGATGTTAGAGTTAAAGGCAGGTCTTCTTCTTTAATAATTTGCCCTTTATAACGTCCTATCATAGAGTGTTCACTGGTACCAATTAGGTATAAGTCTTCACCTTCTATTTTATACATCATTGCTTCCATCTCAGGGAAAGACATAACTCCTGTTACAACATCACTATGAATCATAAAAGGTGGAACACAATAAGTAAAACCTTTATCTATCATATAATCTCTTGCATAGGCAATCATCGCTTCATGAAGTCTTGCAACATCTCCTGTTAAGAAATAAAAACCTTCGCCAGATGTTCTTCCAGCAGCTTCTTTATCCATACCGTTAAGTCTCATTATAATATCAGCATGATATGGTATTTCAAACTTAGGTTTATATGCATCTCCAAAACGTTCTACTTCTACATTTTCACTATCATCTTTACCTATTGGAACAGTTTTATCCATAATATTTGGAATTACCATCATCTTACTTCTTAGCTCTTCATTAAGATTTTTTTCATCTTCTTCTATAGTTACTAATTTTTCATTAATCTTTTTTACTTCTTCTTTCTTTTTATTCGCTTCATCTATCTTTTTATCTTTCATTAAAAGCCCAATAGAACTACTCTCTTCATTACGCTTTTTACGTAATTCATCACCTTCCTGTTTTAAACTTCTAATTTTCTCATCTAATTCTACTACTTCATCTACTAGAGGTAGTTTTTCATCTTGAAACTTTTTCTTAATATTTTCTTTAACTAATTCTTTATTTTCTCTTACAAATTTAATATCTAACATTTTTTCTTCTCTCCTTTATTCTATCATATATTTTTTTTGCATTCTTTTCCATAATTTTTTCTGTATCTTCTAAGGAAAAGACCGAAAGTAAATCTTCTTTTAATTCTGTAGCAATTGTATCATAGTTATAAATTCCATGTTCTTCATTATCCTTTGAATCGATAATTGAAACAAAGTTCATATTATCACTAGAAACCATAACCTTATCAATACCAAAAATATCAACCATATATTTAATATGTTCTATGTACTTAGAACGATTTTTATTGCCTACAAATTCTGGATAACTAACTAGTCCTATCATACCACCAACTTCTTTTAAAGCAAGAAGCTGTTCTTTAGTCAAATTTCTCTTATGAGGACACAATTCATAACTATTAGAATGACTTGCATAACAAATTACTTCTTTACCTTTCTTTTGTTCTTCCTTAATCACTTCAATCATATCGAAAAATGTTTTTTGATTAGCATGTGATAAGTCTATCCCCATTCCAAGTTCAATACCTTTTCTTAAGAAATTTTTCCCTTTTTCAGTTAAACCACTATCACTACGATTTCCTGATCCATAACTATTTTTATTATTCCAAACTAGTAAAAAAGCATCAAGGCCAGCTTTATATAACTGTTCTAATTCTTCTTCGCCTTTTATGTAATCACAGCCTTCAATACTATATAATGAAGGGCAAGAAAAATGATTATCATACATTTTTTTGCTTTCTTGAAACATTGAAAGAACATTAATTTCTTTTGCTTTAATTTTGAATTCCTCTTCCATTTCTTCACTGTTCATAAAATATAGATTGCAAAAGACACCAACAATATTATTACTATTAATAGTTTTCTTCATTTTCTCCAAATAATTAAAAGATTTATATTTCGAAGAAAGAAAACAAATCGATAATAAATCATGATGTGTATCAAACATAAAATCCCTCCTAACAAAAAAAGAATGGCTTCTAAGGAGCTTTATGGAGTAAAGCGGTGCCATCCTTATTATACTTAATTTAGATAACGGTAATGCCCGGATATAAATATCATCTGAAGAGGAGATAGTTAAGTTTTTTTCATTGTTTCCACCAACCACAATGTCTCTATCAAAAAAGGTCTTAACATTGTCTCTTGTCATCGACTTATTTATATTATAGGCATTATTTTTATTTTTTACAAGTGTTTTTTACTTTGTTTCAATTATAAGTTTTATTGCTGTTCTTTCTTCTCCATCGATTGCTATATCAGTAAAAGCTGGTATACAGACGATATTTTTACCTGCTGGCGCTAGAAAGCCTCTTGCTATTGCTACGGCTTTAATTGCTTGATTTAAAGCACCTGCTCCTACTGCTTGTATTTCTACACTGCCATTTGCTCTAAAAACATTGGCTAGTGCCCCTGCTACTGAGTTAGGGTTTGATTTTGATGAAACTTTTAGTGTTTCCATAATTTTATCATCCTTTCTTATTCTAACTTATTGTATGAACAAGTCTTAAAAGAAAGAACAAAAATGCGTAAAATTACTCTTAGAATAAACTCTCTACTTCTTCTTTTTTAGGCTCAACATTAGATACAGTTGGCTCTTTAGCTGGTTCTACTTTAGGCGTTTCTACAGCAACTGTTGGTATAACAGGCTCTACCTGATTAGTTTCAACTTTAGGAGTAGAAATAGTGCCTAAGTCAGGTTCCTTTGGTGTTTCTACAGTTGGTGTAATAGTAGGAATCGCTGGAGACTCAGGTTCTACATGTCTATTAGTAATTGGAATACTTTGTGTATTCTCTAATGGATTAGCACCACCATATATAGGACGGTGTTGTTCTCCTGCTACTTCAATCTTTGGTATTACAGGACTAACCCCACCATAAATTGGTTTTGGTTCTTCTTCCACTGTTGGAGCCGTTTGCTCATTAGGTTCTTCATTTACTATTGTAATAGCAGGAGAATCTGCTACCGTTGTTGGAGCATCGTTATTAGCAGGAATATTTGGAGTTCCTACCGTTGGTTCTTCTGCAACAATTTGAACAGGTTCAACAGAAGCAACTGTTTGATTAACTTGAGGCATTTCGTTAGAAATAGCTGGTTCAACTGTCGGTACACTATTTTCATTAGTAGCAGTTATACCAACAGGATTATTAATTGGTTCAGTTGAAATACCTACTGTTTCAGGTGTTTCTACGATTGGTTGTGCTCCGTTAACCATAGGATTTGGTTCTACTGTTTGAGTAGGAGTACTTTCTACAACAGGAGCTGGTTCACTTTGAACCTCAGGTGTGGCAGGAACTGGTTCTCCCGCAACGACAGTAGGATTAGTTCCTATATTATTTGTTGATTCTACTGGTGTTACAGAAGGTGTTGCATCTAGAGTAGCAACGCCACTTTCGACTGTAGGTGCTTCATTAACTGCCGGCTCAACACTCTCTTCCTTTTTATTTTTCTTTCCTTTTTTACTACCAGTAGCAATAAAGATAATTAATGCAATTAAAAGTAATAAAACTCCTCCAGTAATTAACATACCTGGAATTGTTGTGAAAAAACTTAAATCAAAATTGGCTAGTATCATATAACTTCCATCTCCCTTATCTTATACTACTTAAATCATAGCAAAAAAAGGGATAAAAAGCAAATATTTTTTACAGCGTTAGACAAAAGTTGTAAAAAGCGATTACTTTTAAGCACTTAATACATTTGTTTTTTCAGGTAAAGCTTCTCTTGTTGGAACCGCTCCTACTAAGTAATCTCTATCACAAAAATCTAAGAATTTACGAACTTCTTTTTCTTTCAAAAATATACTCATGCCATTATATAGAGGATGAAAAGCTAATAACTTACTATCAAATAAATCTTGATCTAAAACTATATTTACTTTTTTATCTTTATCAAATATTAAGTTAAAAATTGACACATTTCCCGGGGTTGTTTGTAATAAATCTTGCATTTTTGCACTACTTGCAAACTCTAATTTACTAGTTCCTAATCTTTCTTTTAATTCTTTTAAATCAACTTGTTTTTCCATTGGAACTATTACTAAGAAGGTTCTCTTCTCTCCTTTTCTTTCTTTTAAAAATAAGTTTTTACAGATACAATAGTCATCACCAATAAAATATTTATAGCGATCATAGTAATTAGCAGACTCATCGCATCCTAATACTTCTTTATGTTTAATACAATAATCATAGTGAATATCATGTTCTTCTAAATATTTACAAAAAGATCTTCCTACAATAATTTTTCTTTTTCTCTCATCCATAATAAATCAATACCTTTCTTTCTTAGAATAATAAAAGACTAGTTACATTTCCCAAAACTTTGGGACGAAACTAGTCTTTAACCTTCCGCGGTACCACCCAATTTATCATAGATATTATGATCACTTTTATAGGTTCCATCAAACCCTGTACTTGATAACGGCATACTTCCCGGCTTAGTCTACTTGAATTAATTCTTTCGGTAAGCAACTCTGAAGTGTTCTTTCTATAAACTTTATTTCTCTAGCTTACACCATCCTAGATTCGCTTTAAATAAATGTTTATATACTTTTCTTCTTCACTGTTTTTATCATAATATTTTATATTTCATTATATGCACTTCTTTTTAAGAAGATACTAGAATATTACCACGTCTTTACTTAATTGTCAATATTTTTCATTAAATCATGAAAATAAGAAAAATACCCTTCTGTCGGTAATGACGTAAACTCTAGTTTTTCTTTAGTAGTAGGATGTGTGAATGCTAATTTATAAGCATACAAAGCGATAGGAAAGGCACCTTTTTTACCATACTTATCATCTCCTAATAAAGGATGATTACGAGAAGCGAATTGAACTCTTATTTGGTGATGACGTCCTGTTTTTAAATTTATTTTAAGAAGTGTAGTATTATCTTTACTAGCAAGAGCTTTAAAAGTAAGACTAGCAAATTTACCATTATCTTTAGTTCCTATAAAACTGCGATACTCTTCTCTTTTTAAATAATCAAGATACTTTCCATCTCCTTTAATAATGCCATTACAAACAGCTAAATAGCTTTTAGAAAACTCTTTATTTCTAATTTGTTCTGATAGTCTACTAGCAGCTTTAGAAGTTTTGGCAAAGACCATTACTCCTCCTACATTTTTATCAAGACGATGAACTAGTCCTAAATAGACATTACCAGGTTTATTATATTTTTCTTTTAAATATTGTTTCAAAATAGTTAGCATATCAGGAGTATTAGTACCATCACTTTGACTTAATATTCCTACTTTTTTCTCTACTACTAATAGATGATTATCTTCATATAAAATATTAATCATAACTTTCCCATCTTCCATAAATACCACAAGGTAATACTAGGTTATTATCTTTTATTTTAAGACCTATTTCATCACTAGAGACAATACCTTTATATTTTCTATTTATTGTTGTTAGTAAAAGATTTTCTAAGGATGTTTTAGATAAGCCTGTAGTATAAGAGTTAATGATAAAGAATAGTGGCTTATCACTTAATATAGACAAGCAAAGATTAACAAGATTAGCAAGATCTTTTTCTATATCCCATACTTCTCCATTAGCACCTCTACCATAACTTGGTGGGTCCATAACTATAGCATCATAAGTATTGCCTCTTCTTATTTCTCTTTTAACAAACTTAAGAACATCATCTACTAAATATCTAATAGGTTTATCTTTAAGATTAGAAGATATGGCATTTTCTTTACAAACTTCTACCATTCCACGTGATGCATCTACATGAGTAACATGAGCTCCTTTACTAAGGCAAGCGATGGAAGCACAACCTGTATAGCCAAAAAGATTTAATACTTTTATAGGCCTTTTAGCTTTTTCTATTTTATTCATCATATAATCCCAATTAACGGCTTGTTCTGGGAATATTCCAGTATGTTTAAAGCCCATTTGTTTAATGTTAAAAGTTAGGTTTTTATAATTAATAGTCCAGGTACTAGGAATCTTTTTTAAATTTTCCCAGTGTCCTCCTCCTTTATTAGAACGATAGTATACAGCATCTATCATACCTTTATATTTTTCTAATAAATTTCCATTATCCCATATTATAGTTGGGTCTGGTCTTAATAGTATATATTTACCAAAACGTTCTAGTTTTTCACCATTAGAAGCATCTATAAGTTCGTAATCTTTAAAATTATTAGGGGTTAACATTTTATCACATCCTTATATTCTGATTATACATCATTATTATTTAATTTTCTCTAAAACCTTTACTTTACCTTGGAATAAATACTCAGCTTCACATAAATCTTCTTCTTTAAATATAGGATTCCAATATGCTGATGATGCTTCATACATTTCTTTAGCAGTTAATTCATCATCAGGAATAAAACTATCACTTGACTTAAACAAATTACCTGTTACTGATACTCTATATAATTTTAATTTTCTTCTACCATTTAATTGTCCTTCCCAAAAATTTAAACTTTCCTTATCTGCTAACCAAATAGAGTGTAATCTACTAGGCAAGTTAGGACTGTTTTCTAATCTATATTTTTCTAACATTAATTCTCTATTATACATATCAGCTTTTGTTATAATGTCACTAGAAGCTTTTAATAGATTTGTAATAGTTTTCAAATCAACATTTTCTATACCAATATCATCTAAATATTCATCTATAATTTTTTCTAAAGAAAATATGCCATTTTCACATTTAACAGCAGTAGTAAATTTATCAACAATACTTCCACAAAAAGAATTAAAATTATTATCTACTATAATTTCATTACCTACTTGCCATATATCATCGTAAAGTCCTAGTTTGTGATAATGATACATACTCTTTTCTTTTACTTCCATAATATCCCCCACTTTTTTTGCTATATTATACTACATGAGGTTAATTTTGGCAAAGAAAAATAGCATTATTTTATTTAATTAATACTATCTTCAATCCTTCTTCCATATTTATCTTTGTAGGCACTATATATTTGACATCTACTTTATGAGATATTAAATTAGTTATTACTTTCATTGCTCTTGAACGGTTGTATTATAAATAGTGTTGGTGAGGAAAATCACTACCACTATTTTATTTAACAAAAAAGACATGTAATCTGAT
>CALVKV010000068.1 GCA_944333305.1 uncultured Bacilli bacterium | reverse complement strand
TTTGATTTTATTTTTCTTTTTTTCATATAATGCTCCTTACTTAATTTTATCTAATAAATATTGTAAGCTGCTAGATAATTCTTGATATGACAAATTTAAGCAGCTATTTCTTATAATTATAATACAATTATAGTTTTTTTCATAGTTTTTCTTATAGTTTCTTATGATAGACCTTACTTTTCTTTTTAAATTGTTTCTAATATGAGCTTTCCCTACTTTTTTTGGAACTGTTATTCCGTACTTTGTAGGAGTTTCTTCTTTTTCTTTATAAAATATAATAAAGTTATAATTTTTTACTTTTTTTCCTGTTTCTATGATTTCATCAAAGACTCTACTTTCTTTTACTATATACTTCTTGTTCATTTAATCACGTCCCTAAAGTTAAAAAAACACTGCAAAAACAGTGAATTTTATTTTACTAATTCTTTGCGTCCTTTCTTACGACGACTGTTTAAAATATTACCAGCACTTGCTTTGCGAGCGAAGAAACCATGTTTTTTTGCTCTTCTTCTTTGGTTTGGTTGATATGTTCTTTTCACAATTAACACCTCCAGACTTGAAATCTACATTATTATAATAGTTGTATTATGGCTTTGTCAAGAAATTATTTTACCGACTTCTACCTTTTTTTATCTTCGTTCTCATTTGTATCATCATTATTATTATAGTTAAAGATAAATCCTTGAAATAAATCATCGTTTTTTCCTAATGACTTTAAAGGAGCAACATATGTTAATTTAATACCAAGTTCTTCATTAAGTTTTGAATCACATGCTCTTCTTTTTATTCTCTCTATTTCTTCTAATGTGAATTCACCTAAATATTCCATAATTAGTATTTCTCCTCTCTTTTTTATTTTATCATATTGAATTTTATATTTCTATAAGTTTTAAAAATATCTTTATCCACTATTTCCACATGGTGTGGAAAAGAAATATTAACTTGTGAATTTAAAATTTGTGGAAAATGTGGAAAACTCTATTTTTTGTTGATATTTTTAGAGTCTTCTTGTGGAGAAATTTGTCGAAAATTTGTGGAAAATTAAAAAATTAAAAAATACTATTCCTTTTTCCACAAATTTAGAGTATTATAATGGTAATTTAGGAAATTCAGGTGGGAGGTGATAGGGTGAATGTCGAAATTCTATGGCAAAATGTTCTGAAAGAAATAAAAGATGAACTTTCATCCTTAGCTTTCGACACTTGGTTTAGTGATGTTAAACTTATTGAATTAAATGATGGTGTAGCGATTATAGAAGTACCTATGTCAATTCATAAGAAGCATTTGTCTGATAATTATTTTGAACTTATTAGAGCAGCTTTAAATAAAGTTACAGGGACTAATTTTGATTTAGATTTTCTACTACCAGATGAAGTTAATAACAGAAAAGTGGAAAAAGAAAATAAAGAAGAAGAAATTACTTTAGAAGAAGGGGTTCCTAAATCCTTTAAAGATAAATCTAATTTAAATCCAAAATATAGCTTTGAAAACTTTATAGTTGGTAATAGTAATAAATTTGCTCAGGCAGCGGCACTTTCTGTCGCTGAGAATCCAGGTAAGATGTATAACCCTTTATTTATATATGGTAATAGTGGGTTAGGAAAGACTCATTTAATGCATGCGATTGGTAATTATATCGCCTCCAATTCTAATAGGCGAGTATTATATGTCACAAGTGATCAATTCAGAGATGATTTTGTTGGTATTAATAAGAAAGACGAGAAGGGGACTAATTTTAGTTACATAGACTTTTTTAAGAATAAATATAGAAATATTGACGTCTTAATAATAGATGACATTCAATTCTTAGGTGGAGCTACACAAACTCAGCAAGAGTTTTTCCATACATTTACCAATCTTTATAATGATTCTAAACAAATTATTATCTCATCTGATCGGTCACCTAATGATTTAAAGCTCTTAGAAGAACGTCTTAGGACTAGGTTTTGCTGGGGTCTTACTGTTAATATTTATCCACCTGACTTTGAACTTAGAAAAGAAATACTTAGAAAAAAGATAATAGCAGGAAATTTTGAAACAGAAATACCTGAAGATGTTATAGAATATATAGCTTCTAATATGGGAAGTGATGTTAGGCAATTAGAAGGCTCTATTACTAGACTTGTTGCATATTCTACGATTATGGGCGGGGCTAAGATAGATATTAATCTTGCTATTGAAGCTCTTAAAGACTTTATTAGTAAAGGATTGAGTGAAAAAAACGATATTACAAGAATTCAAAAAATTGTTTCTGAATACTTTCAAATTTCTGTTGAAGATATAAGAAGTAAGAAAAGAAGTAGTAATATAGCTTTCCCAAGACAAATTGCTATGTATTTATGTCGAAAATTAACAAGTGAGTCATTTCCAAAAATTGGAACAGAATTTGGGGGAAAAGATCATTCTACTGTTATGCATTCGGTTGAGAAAATCGAACAAGAAATAAAAAATAATAGTGATTTGGCTGCTATTATAAAAAAATTGAAAAATGATTTAAAACCATAGATGTTGATAATTTTTAGTTTTAAACTTTTTTTCCACAACAATTGTTAATAAAATTTATGATATAATATAAGAGAAAATTAGAGTTTTCCACTTTTTCCACTCTATAATTATAAATATATATAAGAAAGAAGGAATAAATAATGAAATTTACAATAAAAAAAGAAATTTTAATGGATGCTTTAAATAAAGTATCAAAGGCTATATCTAGTAGGAATGTTATCCCTGTGTTAGCAGGTATTAAATTTGAATTAACTAGTAAAAAATTAGTTTTAACAGCGAGTGATAATGATATTACTATTCAGACCTTTATAAATTGTGATGATGAGGAAGTTATTAAAGTAAAAGAAGAGGGTAGTATTATTATTCAAGGTAAATATATTTCTGATATTGTTAGAAAATTACCAGATAAATATATTAATATAGAAGTAGTAGATGAACTTAAAATTTTAGTTTATACAGAAAATAGTGAGTTTAATTTAAATGGTATTAGTGAAACTGAATATCCTAATATTGATTTAGGTGAGAGCAAGAGTCATATAGAACTTTCTCCTAATGTATTAAAAGAAATTGTTAATCAAACAGCTTTTGCTACATCTATTGATGAAAATAAAGCTATATTAAATGGTATTAACTTTAATATAACAGGTGATGTGTTAGAATGTAATGCTACAGATTCATATCGTTTAGCTAGAAAGGTTATAAAATTAGAAAAGAGTAGTAAAGAAAATCAAAATATTGTTATACCTAGCAGAAATTTAGTAGAATTTACAAGAATAATTGATGATGGCGAAGATATGATAGAAATACATATATTTAATAATAAAATTTTATTTAAATATCAAAACCTTTTATTTCAATCTAGACTTATTAATGGAACATATCCTAATACTTCTAACTTATTACCTAAAGACTATTTAGTTAAACTTCATTTTAATATTAATAGTTTTTATGATGTTGTAGATAGAGTTAGTATTTTGACTAGTGATAAAGATAAAAATACTGTTACACTTGAGACTAATGGAAATAATTTAATTATGAAATCTTCTAGTGCTGAAATTGGTAGGGTAGAAGAAAAGATGGTTATTAGTAAAGATCAAGATATTGATGTTAAAGTATCATTTAGTTCTAAATATATGATGGATGCTTTAAAATCCTTTAATACTGAAACAGTTGAGTTGCATTTTGTTGGAGAGATAAAACCAATATTATTAAAAAGTGAAGAAGATGATAGCCTAACTCAATTAGTTTTACCTATTAGAACGTATTAAAATAAAAAAAGTAAAAAAAATTTTACTTTTTTTTCATTTTTGTGACAAAAAAACCCCTTTTTCGACAATATTATATAGTAGACTAATAGCAAAGCAAGAAATTGCTTTTGAAGGGGGATTTTTATGAAAGATTATGAAATTAATGATGAAACGCTTGCAATTATGCCTAGTGATATATGGGAGTCTGTTGTTGTTGAAGATGACTGTAATTATGAGGTTAAAATGAAACCTTTGGAGATTGTAGATTATAGTTGTAAATATTTTGGAAGTTCTTATGAAGGAAGAAAGATAGGAGCAGGGGAGATATTAAATAGTGGTTATAAATTGCCAATTATGGTAGAAGATACAAGAAACTTAATATTTTTTCCTACAACTAGTCCTCAAGATAATAATTGTAGTTGGATTTCTTTAAAAAATGTTAAAAGTTATCGTAAAATTACTAGTACAAAAACTGAAGTAGAATTTAAAAATGGTAAGATACTTACAATTGATATTTCTTATAATTCTTTTAATAATCAAATCATGAGAGCAAGCAGATTAGAATCTATTTTAAGAAACCGAAAAGAAAAAGCAAAATAAATGCTTTTTTTCTGTTTATTTGGGGGTAAATATGATATAATATTCTTGCGTGTATAGGAGTACTAAAATAGGGTGTAGGTGATTATATGGACGTTTTTTTGATTAATTATGATAGTTAGGTCTTTAAAAATTACAAATTTTCGTAATTATAATAGATTTAATATTACTTTAGGTAGTAAGATGAATATTTTTATTGGAAATAATGCTAGTGGAAAGACCAATATATTAGAAGCTATTGCTATATTAGGTTTAACTAAATCTTTTAGAAATGGTTTAGATAGCGATGTTATAAAGTTTAATAAAAAGAAAGCTATAATAGAAGGTAGAGTTATAAATAATAAGCAAATAAAAGATTTAAAAATAGAATTTTTAGAAAAAGATAAAAATATCTTTGTAAACGATAAAAAAGTTAAAAAATATGCTGATTACCTTTCTAATTTAAATATTATTGTTTTTACACCTAATGATTTAGATATTATAAAAGGATCACCTAGTATTAGAAGAAATTTACTTAATATAACATTATCACAAATTTCTTATTCCTATTTAATTACTTATAATGAATATAATAAAATATTAAAAACACGTAATGAATATCTTAAAATATTATTCACTAATTCTATAGCTGATAGAACATATTTAGATGTTTTAACAGATAAGTTAGTAGAAAAAGCTATTTTGATTTATCAAGAAAGATATAATTATTTATCTCTTATTAATAGTTATATTAGTGAAGTTTATAATAATATTACTGATGATAATAAAATTATTAAAATTCTTTATAAACCTAATATAATTATTGATTCTTATGATTTAGAAAGTTTAAAAGAAGTTTTGAGGGATACTTATAAGAAAAATTATAGGAGAGAGTTAAGTGCGGGAATGACCTTATTTGGGCCTCATAGAGACGATTTTTGTTTTCTTATGGATGATAATACTGATATGAAGATTTATGCGTCACAGGGGCAACAAAAATGTGCTGTGCTGGCTTATAAACTTTCTTCTATACCTATCTTTAAAGAAAATAATGGTAGTAATCCAGTACTTCTTTTAGATGATATTTTTAGTGAACTTGATTTAAATAAGAGAAATAAGCTTTTAAAATATGTTAGTGAAGATATTCAAAGTATTATAACAACTACTGATTTAAAGAATATTTCCAAGAAAACTTTAAAAGATGCAGTTATTTTTAAGGTTAATAATGGAGAAATTGAAAGGAGTTAGAATATGGAAGAAAAGGTAGAAAATAATTATGATTCTTCAGCAATACAAGTACTTGAAGGATTAGAAGCTGTTAGAAAAAGACCTGGTATGTATATAGGTTCTACTAGTTCAAGAGGACTTCATCATTTAGTATGGGAAATCGTTGATAATGCTATAGATGAAGCTTTAGCAGGATATTGTACACATATAGAGGTAACTATTAATAAAGATAATAGTATTACTGTAAAAGATGATGGTAGAGGAATTCCTGTTGATATTCATCCTAAAACTGGTAAAAGTACAGTAGAGACCGTTTATACAGTGCTTCATGCCGGAGGTAAGTTCGGTGGTGGAGGATATAAAGTATCAGGAGGATTACACGGTGTTGGTGCTAGTGTAGTTAATGCTTTATCTGATTGGTTAGAAGTTAAAGTTTATCGTGGTGGAAAAGTATATTACCAAAGATATCAAACAGGTGGTAAGCCTGTAGAAGCTTTAAAAGTGATAGAAGAATGTGATATTAATAGAACTGGTACTACTGTTACTTTTAAACCAGATGATCAAATATTTACAGAAACAACAGTATATGATTACGATATTTTAAAGACAAGACTTCGTGAGTTAGCATTCTTAAATAGAGGTCTTCGTATAACTTTATATGATGATAGAGAAGATCCTAAGAAAGATAGTTTCCATTATGAAGGTGGTATTCGTGAGTATGTAGAGATGCTTAATAAAAATAAGAGTCCAATACATCCTACAATCATTGATATAACTGGAGTTATGCAAGATATATCATTAGAGGTAGCTTTACAATACAATGAATCATATAATGCTTCTATTTATTCATTTGTTAATAATATTACAACACCAGAAGGTGGGACTCATGAAGATGGTGTAAGACGTGCATTAACAAGAATTTTAAATAAGTATGCACAAAATAATAATTTATTAAAAGATAAAGATGATTCTTTAACTGGTGATGACGTTAAAGAAGGTATTACAATGATAATATCAATTAAACATCCTAATCCACAGTTTGAAGGTCAAACTAAGACAAAACTTGGTAATAGTGAGGTTAGAAGTGTTGCTGATAAGATTTTTTCAGAACCATTTGAGAGATTTTTATTAGAACATCCTGATGAAGCGAAGATTATTATAGAAAAGTGTATAACTGCATCACGGGCACGTGTGGCAGCGAAGAAAGCAAGAGAGTTAACTCGTCGTAAGGGTGACTTAGATATGACTAATGTGTGGGGTAAACTTAATGATTGTAAGAGTAAGGATGCCTCAGAATGTGAAATATTCTTAGTCGAGGGTGACTCTGCAGGTGGTTCTGCTATTAAAGGAAGAAATAGTATGACACAAGCGATTTTACCTTTACGTGGTAAGATTTTAAATGTTGAGAAAGCAAGACTTGATAGGGCTTTATCTAATGAAGAAATTAGAACTATTATTACAGCTTTTGGTACAGGAATAGGGGAAGAATTTGATATTTCTAAACTTCGTTATAATAAAATCATTATAATGACCGATGCTGATGTTGATGGTTCACATATTAGAGTTTTACTTTTAACATTATTTTATCGTTTCTTTAGGCCAATTGTTGAAGAAGGTCATGTCTATGCGGCACAACCTCCACTTTATAGAATTACACATGGAAAAACACGTAAATATGTTTTGGATGAAAATGAACGTGCTGAATATTTGGCAACACTTGCTCCTAATACAAAATATGAAATTACTCGTATGAAAGGTTTAGGAGAGATGGATGCTGAAGAATTAAATGAGACAACTATGGATATTACTAAACGTGTTTTAAGACAGATTACAATAGATGATGCAGTTGCAGCGGATGAAGTATTTTCAGAGCTTATGGGTGAAGAAGTGGCTCCAAGACGTGAGTTTATTGAAAAAAATGCTCCATATGCAACAATAGATGTTTAGGGAGGTAAGTTATGGATAGATTAGAACAGAATAATATTGTAACAGAGGTAAGAGATTCTTTTCTTGATTATTCAATGAGTGTTATTACATCAAGAGCGATACCTGATTTAAGAGATGGATTAAAACCTGTTCATCGTCGTATTTTATATTC
>CALVKV010000067.1 GCA_944333305.1 uncultured Bacilli bacterium | reverse complement strand
ATGCTAAGATAATTTTGTAGGTTTTCTGACATTTTTATTTTAGTCATTTCCTACATTTTTATCTTAGCATTATCAAGTATCTATATAGTATAGCAGGAGGGGGCTTAACGAAAGGAGAAGAGTTTAAGAAGATGCATACAATCTTAATCAATATAAATAATGCAAGTTATAAAGAAAATAAGAATGCGATAACAGTAGGATACGATTTAATAAATGAAGAGTATAAGGATGTAATAGATGATCTAAAAATATATGATATATATCTTGAAAGTTTAAAGAATATCCGCTATAATGGAAGTAACGAAAAAGAGACATACTTAGCGTTATTTAGAGCGAAGAGTTTTGAAGAGATGAGAGAGATCTCAGGGAAGAATAAGGAGGCCTTAAGAATAGTGAAAGAGTTAGAAAGATTAAGTGAAGATGATGAGTTTAGGACATATTATGATGCAGAAGAAATGCAAAGGAAACTAGTAAACTCAGCCCGACTTGATGGTTATGATGCTGGTGTAATCAAAGGAAAAGAGGAAGGTGCTAAAGGAAGGGAACTATCTATTGCAAAAGCTATGCTTAAAGAAAACGAAACAATTGATAAGATTGCCAAATATACAGGTTTAAGTTATGAAGAAATAGAAAGATTAAAGAAAGAAGAACTTTAACTTCTTTCTTTAATACTGTTAAGAAAGACGGTGTATTTATGAATTTAAAATTTACTGATAACTCTATTTATATTGTGCCAAATAGTTTAAAAATAAAATTATTAGAGATGCTTTCTAAAACTGATAAAATCTATAATATTACTTTTATTAGCTTAGAAGAATTAGAAAAACATTATTTTTTTGATATAAAAAATGAAGCTTTATTATACTTATTAGAAAAAACTAATGAAAATATAGATGTTTTAAAATTAATGTTAAAAAATCTCTATAAAATTGATTTAACTAAAAATTATAAAGAGACTAAATTAAATAATTTAAAAGACTTATATTATGATTTATTAGAAAATAACTATCTAATATTTGATAAAGGGTATAAAGACTATTTATTAACTAAAGAAATATATATTTTAGGTTACAGTATGTTAGAGCCTTATCAAAAGAAAATGTTAGATGATATTAATACTAACTATCTAAATATTACTAATAGTTTATCTATAGATACAGTCTATAAATATCATTCTATGAAAGATGAAGTAATCGCTACCGCTCTTAAAATAAGAGAACTTAATAGTAAAGGTATTAATTATAAAAAGATTTTTATCGCTGGTATTGATAATAGTTATAATTATTTACTTAAAACTATCTTTAAAATGTTTGATATTCCTATATCTTTACAAGAAGGGGGAAAAGTAACTTCTCTAATTTCTATAAAAAAGTATTTGAAGACAAAAGATATTAACGAAATAAAAGATATAGAAATAAAATCTAAAGTTATGAATATAGAAGCTGAGTTAAACTATGCCAAGACAAGTAAGTACTATGATATTTTATTAAAAGATAAGTTAAACTCTATTAGTATTGACAAAAAAGAGTTAATAGATTCAGTTAAAGTTTTAAATGATGCTTTGGAAATACCTTATTTAATAAGTGATGATGAATATTTATTTGTTTTAGGTTTCAACCAAAACTTTTTACCTAAAATTTATAAAGATGAAGATTATTTAAGTGATAACTTGAAGACAAAATGTAATTTAAATACTTCTTTTATAAAAAATAAATTAAGTAAAGAAAGCTTAATCAAAGTTTTAGGGACAATTAAAAATCTTACTATTTCCTATAAATTAACATCCCTAACTAGTGAATATGCTAAATCTAGTTTATTAAATGAACTTAATTTAAAAGAAATAGAAGATATTAATTATAAATATAACTACAGTTATAAGTTTAATAACTATAGATTGAGTAGTGTTTTAGATACATATTATAAATATCACGAAAAAGATAAAGACTTTGATTATCTAACTAATAGTGTTGATAGTAGTAAATACACTAGTTTTGACCATAAATTTAAAGGAATAAAAAGAAATATTACTCCATATAGTCTTTCATATTCACATCTAGATGATCTTGCTAAATGCCCTTTTAAATATTATTTAAAATATATTTTAAAGTTAGATAGTTTTAAGGAAAATTTCAATACCAAGATAGGTAATATTTTCCATAGTGTCTTAAAAGATAGTTATAATAGCAATTTTTCTTTTGATGAGTCTCTTACTAAGGCTCTAAATAATAATCCTTTAGATAAAAGAGAAACTGTTTTATTTGAAAGATTAAAAAAAGAACTAGAAGATATAATTGCTTATAACAAAAAAATGGAAAAAAGAAGTTTTTTAACAGATTTTTATGGCGAAAAAAGATTAGAAATGCCACTTAGCAACAACGCTACCTTAAAAGGATTTATTGATAAGATACTTTTTAAAACTTTTCATGATAAAACTTATTATGCTGTCTTTGATTATAAAACAGGAAACGCTACTTTAAACTTAGATTATTTAACTGAAGGCCTTTATTTACAACTACCTTTATATATTTATTTAATTAATAAAAGTGGCCTATTTTCTAATCCGAGTTTTGTAGGCTTTTTCTATCAATATTTATTACAAAACTATAAAGATCTAAACGAAAAAGAAAAAAATTTAAAACTAGTAGGTTACACTACTGATGATAAAATAATTCTTTCTTATTTAGATGAAGATTATGAAAATGATTCCTTTGTTAAAAGCTTAGGAGTAAAAAAGGATGGAGAATTATCATCAAAAAGCAAAACTTTAAATGAAGAAGAATTAAAAGATATGCTTAAAGCAATAGATGAGGCTTTAGAAAAATCTCTAAAGATAATAGATAATAATGATTTTGTAATCGCTCCTAAAATTATTAATAATAAAAATATTTCCTGCGAATTTTGTCCTTTTAAGGAAGTATGCTTTGTAACCCCTAATGACTATGTTTATTTAGAAAAGGAAAAAGAGGAAGGCGGTGATTTAAATGCCTAAATTCACTTTAGAACAACAAAATGCTATTGATATGGAAGGAACTAACATCTTAGTAAGTGCAGGTGCTGGATCTGGTAAAACAGCAGTATTAACTGAAAGAGTTTTAAGGAAACTAAAAGAAGGTACTCATATCAATGAACTTTTAATATTAACCTTTACTAATAAAGCAGCCCTTGAAATGAAAGAAAGAGTGAGAAAGAAACTAAAAGAAAATAAAATGCTAGATGAATTAGATTTGCTTGATAGTAGTTATATAACAACCTTTGATGCCTATTCTCTTGCTCTAGTAAAAAAATATGCTGATGTTATTCACTTATCACGTAATATTAATATCGCTGAGTCAAGTATCTTAGAACTTGCTAAAAAAGAAATATTAGATGAAATATTTCTAGATTATTACGATAAATGCCCTAAAAATTTTCTTAATCTAATAACTAAATTCTGTCTTAAAGACGATAAAACTATCAAAAAAAGAATAATAGAACTTAATAATACTCTAGACTTAAAACTAGATAAAGAGAATTTTATTGATACTTACATAGTGAAATATTATAATGATGAAGTAATAGATAAATATATTGAAGACTATTTAAAACTCTTACAAGTAAAAAAAGAAAACATCATAAATCTATATGAAGAAGTTAGAAGTCTAACTTCTAGTAAATATCTTCAAAAGTTAGAAGAGTCGTTTTTACCATTTATTAATGCTAACACTTATGAAGAATTAAGAAGAACTATTTTTACCTCTTTACCACGTGTAAGAACAGGAGTTGATAGTGATTCTAAAGAGATTAGAGATAATTTAACATCACTTTTAAAAGAATTTAAAGACTTAGTTATCTATGAAAATATTAAAGATATAAGAGAAAGTATTATTAAAACCAAAGACTATATTTCTATTATTTTAGAGTTAGTTAAAGAATTAGATAAAAGATTTACTTTATATAAAGAAAATAATAATTATTTTACTTTTATGGATATAGAAAAACTTGCTATCAGCTTAGTTCATGATAATGAAGAAATTAAAGAAGAAGTAAAGAATTCTTTTAAAGAAATATTAATTGATGAATATCAAGATACTAATGATATTCAAGAAACTTTTATTAACTATATCGCTAAAAACAATGTTTATATGGTAGGAGATATTAAACAATCAATTTATCGTTTCCGTAATGCTAATCCTGCAATATTTAAAGAAAAGTATGATAACTATAAGAAAGGAAACAGTGGTAGAGTAATAGACCTTGCTAAAAACTTCAGAAGTAGAAAAGAAGTATTAGATGATATAAATCTTTTCTTTAGTCATATTATGGATGATTATTTAGGGGAAGCAGATTATAATAATGGCCATGCTATGGTGTTTGGTAATATGACCTATGAGACTAGTGCCAAAACCACTAATAATAACTACTTAGATATATATACTTATGATGCTAAAGATAAAGAATATAGTAAACTAGAAAAAGAAGCATTTATCATCGCTAATGATATTAAAGAAAAGATTAAGAACAAATATTTAGTCTATGATAAAGATTTAGATGTATTAAGAGAAATAGAATATAGAGATTTTGTTATTCTTTTAGATAGAGCGACAGATTTTGTTACTTATAAACAAATCTTTGAATATTTATCACTGCCTATAACTTTATATGAAGATGAAAAAACTAGTGGTAGTACAGATTTATATTTATTAAAGAACATTTTTATAATTGCAAGCTCTATCATTACTAATACTTTTGATACTAAGTTCCGCCTTGCCTTTACCTCAATCGCTCGCAGTTTTCTTTTTGAAATGACTGATGATGAAATTTTAAAGTGTTTAGAAAATGATACTTATAAAGAGAGTAGGGTCTATAAAATATTTAAAGAAATTTTGTCTAATTATGAAGTTTTAACACCAGTTACTTACTTAGAAGAAGTTCTAGAAAAATTAGAATATACTGATAAACTTATGTTAATTGGTAATGTAGATATTAACTCTAGTAGAATGGAGTATTTCTATAATCTAATTACTAATCTTGAAAATAGTAACTTTACAATTCTTGAAGTTAGTGATTATTTAGAAAAGATAAATGATGAAAAATTAGAAATAAAACTTGCCATTAGTAAAGAAGATAGTAATAGTGTTAAAATAATGACTATTCATAAATCTAAAGGATTAGAATATCCTATCTGTTATTTTGCAGGCTTTTATAAAGATTTTAATAAAGATGAATATAAAAGTAATGTTTTATTTGATGATACTTATGGAATTATCATTGATGAAGTAGATAGTAATAATAAACTAATTACTAAAACATTATCTTTAGAAAAATTAAAACAAAAAGATATAAGCGAAAAAATTAGACTTTTATATGTCGCTTTAACTAGAGCTAGAGAAAAAATGATTATAGTTATGCCTAATATAGAAAACGATAAGGAGTTAGGCAATATAGTTAGTGATTATGACAGATTAAATTATACTAATTTCGCTAAAATGGTTATTAGTGTTTCTTCACTATTTTCTGATAAAATAAAAGAAATAGAAAGTATTAAAAATATATCTAAAAAATATTTAGATGTTAAAAAAATAGAAACTAAAGTAAATAGTAATATAAAAGAATTAGAAGTAATTCCTTCTATTTATGATAAAGATGAAAAAGTTAAAGAGACATATCATAAAGAAACTAGCAATGAAACTAAAGAAATAGATCTAAAATTATTAGAAATTGGAAGAGTAGTTCATGCTTTGTTTGAACGTATTGATTTTACTAATGATAAATTACCATATGTAGAAGATGATTATTACAAAGAAAAATTAATAAATTTCATGAATAGTACTTTTATGAAAAAGCATCAAGATTATAAAAAATATCAAGAATATGAATTTGTCTATAATAATAGTAATAAAAATTATCATGGTAAAATAGACTTATTATTAGTAGGGGAAAGCAATGCCATTATTATAGATTATAAACTTAAAAATACTAAAGATGATGCCTACATTCAACAACTTAATGGCTATAAAGAAATGATTAGTAAAAAATTAAACCTTGAAACAAGTTGTTATTTATATTCTATAATCGATGAAGTATTTGTTAAAATTTGTTAATTTAAATTTGAAGTGCAACACTTCAATATTGAAAAAGACATATGAATAATCTATAATATCTTTTCGGCAAAAAAGAAAGGAAAATTCATATGTCAGTAATAAATAATACTATAAAAACAAAACAAAATCAATATCATCATTTAACAAAAGAACAAAGGTGTAAAATTGAAACTTTAGTTAATATTAAAGATGAAAATGGTGAAAGAGTTTATTCAAATACCTATATTGCAAATTTTTTAGGAGTTCATAAATCAACTATTTCAAGAGAACTTAGAAAAAGGATTAAATCTAAAATAATGGTAATGACTGGTAAGATAAAAAATAAGCCATATAATGCAACGGATGCACAAAATGATTATAATTTTAAAAGAAGTATGTCCAAGGCAAAATATAAATTAGATCAATATCCTAAAATGAAAAAATTTATTGAAGAGAAAATAAAAAAAGATAAATGGGCTCCTGATGCTATTGTTGGTTATATGAAGATTCATAACATGTTTGAATATGATGGTTATTGTGAAATAACAACTCCAACAATATATTATGCAATACATCATCATGTTTTAGATATTAAACTATCTGATATGCGAAGAATGAAATATGACCCTAAATATGAATATCATGAGAAAAAAGATATAACAGAATCTAAAAGAGAATATAGTATTGATAAAAGGCCAGAAGAAATAAATAAAAGAGAAGTATTTGGACATTTTGAATTAGACACAGTCCTTGGAAAAAGAAGTGGAATTCATGAATGTTTAATGACCTTAACAGAAAGAAAAACACGATTTGAAATGATTTTTAAATTACAATCAAAAAGCTCTGAAGAAGTAGTAAATAAATTTAATCAGATAAAAGAATATATGAAAAATAATTTTAATAAGATATTTAAATCTATCACTACAGATAATGGAACTGAATTTTCTGATTTTCTGAAAATAATTGAAAATACTAAAACACAAATTTATTTTTGCCATCCATATTGTTCAGGTGAAAAAGGGACAAATGAAAAACATAATAGTATTATTAGATATTTCATTCCAAAAGGGGAACTAATAGAAAATTATAGTTATGAGGATATAAATAATATTGTAAGTTGGATGAATAATTATCCAAGAAAAATATTAAATTATAAAACTCCACTGGAAGCATTTTTAGATGAATTTAATGATAAAAATGTAATAAATAAAATCTATAAACTACAAGAGAAAGTAAACAATATATAAATGTATTTATTCCAATTTCCTTTTGACAACATGCACCCAGCAAAAATACTAAAATAATAAAGGTAATATTTCGAAAAGAAATATTACCATAAGTATGACGTATTTTTACTGCCTATTGTCAAAAGTTTTCTCGGCATAAACACATCTTCGAAAATATATTATGATTATTCACAAAAGTTGCACTTGACTTTTTAATTAATATATTTGTTAAAATTTGACAAAATATGATTTTTGTAGTATAATACAGACAACTTCAAAATATGGGGGTCAAAATAAAGGGGGTTATGCATATGGAGAAGTCTTTTATATTTGAATATTTAGACGAGAATGATTTTAGAAAAAGAGAACGTTCTGTAAGAAAATATAATATGTTAGCTTATAAAAAATTAACATTTGAATA